>JBLNAW010000368.1:0-2686 GCA_050259555.1 Solirubrobacterales bacterium | reverse complement strand
CAGTGGGTCAAGAACGGCACGAACCTCGCCGGTGCCACGGGCAAGACCCTGGACCTGTCGGCCGCGGGGAACGGCGACAAGGGCGACCTGATCTCGGTGAGCGTGACCGCCTCCGACGGGGTCTCGACCTCGTCGCCGATGTCCTCGGCGGCGGTCGCCGTCGTCAACACGAACCCGACGTTCGACCAGAACCTCGGCGACCGATCCAACGCCGAGGGGGACGTCATCGACCTCTCGGCCCGAGCCACCGACCCGGACGGTGACGTCCTGACGTACGCCGCGACCGGCCTCCCGCCCGGCCTCGGGATCGACGGCGGGACAGGGTCGATCTCCGGAACGATCGCGTCGGGCGCGGCCGGGTCGAGCCCTTACGCGGTCTCGATCACGGTGCGCGACGAAGCGACCGTCGACGCGACCGATACCTTCTCCTGGACCGTGACGGCGGAGCCGACGACGACCGCCATCGTCTTCCACGGTGCTGCCGGCGTGGCGTTCGCGTCCAGGGGCGCCGTGCCGATCCCCCGTCCGGCCGGCGTCGTCGCCGGCGACGTCGAGGTCGCCGCCGTCCTCGTGGTCGGCCCGGCCACCGTCACCGCGCCCGCCGGATGGTCGCTGGTCCGGACCGATGCGAACGGCACGCTCTTCCGGCAGCTGGTGTACGTCCACGTCGCCGGCTCGTCCGAGCGCTCGACGTATCGGTGGGTGCTGTCCCAGACGTCGAAGGTCGCCGGGACGCTGTCCGCGTACGCGGGGGTCGATGCGGTGAGCCCGATCGCGGCGTCGAGCGGCCTCCCGAACGCATCCTCGACGTCGATCACCGCGACCGGGGTCTCCAGCCCTGCGGCCGGGAGCGTGCTCGTCGGCTTCTTCGGGATCCTGACGGATCTGCGCAACGCGATCTCGCCACCCGTCGGCATGACGGAACGCATCGAGGTGACGCCGGCGAACGGCAAACCGAAGCCGGCCCTCGAGCTCGCGGAGGCGGGTCTCGCCTCCTCCGGCGCGACGGGCGATCGCTCGGCGACGGCGTCCCTCCCGGGCCCGAACATCGGGCAGCTCCTGATCCTTCGCCCCGCCGCCCCATAAGCAGACCGGCCGGTCTCCGACCGGCCGGTCCACTTCCGCGAGGCCAGGACGCCCGAAGCGGTGGGTCCTCAGAGGGCCGTGACGGCCACCTCGTTGGACCACACCGACTCACCGACCGCGTTCACGGCGGTCACGACGTAGTAGTACGTCGAGCCGGTGAGCGCGGTGGTGTCGTCGTAGGTGGTGACGACCCCGAGCCCGACGAGCATGGTCTCGGTCCCGGCCGTGTCACCCCGGTAGACGTTGTACCCCGTGATCGGCGAGCCACCGTCGAGCGGTACGGTCCACGTCAGGGATGCGGTCGCCGTCCCCGCCGTCCCCGAGAGCACCGGGGCCTCGGGCGCGGTCGCGACCGGCGTGACCGAGCCGGTGACGCTGAACCCCTGCGCACGCTGTGCTCGCTTGTGGAGCTCGTCGCCGAGGAAGACCACCTTCATCACGTGATCGCCCTCGAGCGCCCCGGAGTAGACGACGTCGGCGTGGCCGTCGACGTCGGTGGTCAGCGTGGCGACCTCGACCTTGTCGACCCGGAGCGAGAGCGTCGCCCCCTCGAACGGCGACCACACGTTCCCGAGCCGGGTGAACACGTTCACCGAGCCGGTCACGTCGGTTCCGGCGGCGAGCTCGTGGGCGTCGAGCTTGAACTTGATCTTCGTGACGGGTGCCGGCTTCGCGGCGGCGGGCGAGGCGACGAGCGCCAGCCCTACCGCGAGGCCGAGCAGGATCGCGATCCGTTTCCGAGCCATCAAGCGCACCTCCGGGGGTCGAGGACTAGTCACGTCGGACTAGTCATCGGCCTCGGAGACCGGCGAACTGAACCCCGCGGATCGGGGATCTGTGTGGGCTACGCCGAACGGCCGGTCTGGGGTCGCTCGAAGCGGCCGACGACCGCGACGATCGCCGCGAGGAACAGCCCCGGCACGCCGATCCACAGAACCCGCTCGAGCCACCACCCGAGGGTGGTGTCCGTGTAGTCGCCGAAGCCGAGCGGCCACAGGGCGAGGACCGCGAGCAGGAACGCGGTCATGTGCCAGAGGAACAGCGTCATGATCACGCTGTTGACGAAGATCGTGGCCTTCCACGGACCCGAGCCCTCCAGCCACCGAGCGATCTTGGGTCGCAAGAGCATCACCGCGCCGATCGCCCAGATGCCGGCGAGCAGGAAGCACACGGTCGGTGGATAGGCGTTCGAGATCGGCTCGACGTCGGTGCCGAGCAGGCTCTTCGGGTAGTGCCCGATCGTCGGGAACCAGTCGAACCGCGCCTGCCCGAACGGCCGGAACACCCAGGGGTTCGTGAGCAGCACGAGCCCGCCGAGCCCGACCCCCACCATCGCCCAGAACACTCGGCGCGGCCATCGCAGCATCGAGCCGTCGGCGTAGAAGTGGCCGAGCTGGTGCGGGAGCAGTAGCACGGGGACGATGTTGAGGTACCGGACCGCCGGGTGCTCGAGGCCGAAGCCGATCACATCGACCATGACGGTCATGACGACCATGACGGCGGGGACCCACAGGCCGAACCGCCGATGGAGCCACACGGTCGCCGGCGCGATCGCGACGACGACGAGGTAGAACGCGAGGAACCACAACGGGCCGAACGG
>JBLNAW010000367.1:0-3991 GCA_050259555.1 Solirubrobacterales bacterium | reverse complement strand
CCCTCCTCCTGGGAGTGGTCGCCGTAGGGTGCTCGGCGGGCAGCGCGATCCCGGACGACAACGCACCGACGGGGCCGATCGCCGTCCCCATCCTCAGCTTCTCCAGGCCGATCGCGTGCGAGGACCCGACGAGCGACGCCGAGTGTCGCCGTGCCTTCGTCACGAACACAGGTGACCGAGCCGGTGCCGGGATCTGTCGCCTCGCCGCCAAGGGGGGTTCGAACGCAACCTTCCTCGGTGGCGGGCGCTCGGTCGACCTTCCCGAGCTCGAGCCGGGCGAGACGGCTCCCGTCGGAGTGGTCATGATCGAGCGAAGCATGTACGGCGAGTTCCCGATCCCGACGGCCGTCTGTGATCCCGGCTACGGGTACGCCTAGGCCGGTAACGCGTACACGCCGGTCGAGTCCTTCTCGAGCGCGCCGGACCTCGCACCTTCGGCGAGCGCGGCGAGCAGATGCTTGCGGATGTCGGGCTGGGCGAACGGGTCGAGGTAGCCACGGCGGAGCGCAAGGTCCTGGATCTTCGTCCAGTGCAGGGGCTCGCCCTCCTCGCGCAGGACGGTGAGGGCGGCCTCGAGGAAGTCCATCGCTAGAGCGCGTGGGCCTGCGGGATCACGGTCTCGGCGAGCAGGTCGAGCATCGTGGGATCCGGAAGCGAGAACCAGAGCGGGGCGGGCGAGACGATCAGTTCCTCGACCCCGAGCTCGGCGAACCGCGCGAGACGCTCGAGCGCGTGCTCGGGCGTGCCGGCGAGGCACTCGGCGCGGAGCGTCTCGAGCGGCATCTTCCCGGCGACGCCGGCGGGCAGGCGCTCGGCCATGAGCGCGTACCGGCGCTCGAGGTCGGCCTCGTCCTCACCGAGCACGGTGAAGAGCCCAAGCGAGAGGCGCAGCGTCGCCGGATCTCGGCCGACGCGCTCGCACGCCGCGCGAGCCGCCGAGACGCGCTCGGCGTAGGCCTCGGGCGTCCAGCGCCAGGCGGCGTTCCACCCGTCCGCCAGGCGCGCGACGAGACCAAGCAGCCGCGGCCCGCCCTTACCGCCGACCCAGATCGGCGGGCGCGGCGACTGCGCCGGACGGGGGTGGTTGTAGGCGTCGTGGAGGCGGAACCGTTCGCCCTGGTACTCGGCCGGGCCCTCGGCGAACAGCCGACCGAGGACCTCGAGGGTCTCCTCGAGCGTGCGGAAGCGCTCGCCGGTCGAGCCGAAGGGGTAGCCGAACGCCTCGAACTCGGGCGCGTACCATCCGGCGCCGAGCCCGAGATCCAGTCGACCGCCCGAGAGCAGGTCGATCGCCGTGGCCGACTTCGCCACGATCGCGGGGTGACGGAACCCCGCCGAGAGCACGAGCGTGCCGAGGCGTACGCGCTCGGTCATCGGCGCGAGCGCGGCGAGCGTCGTGAGCGGCTCGAGCGAGCCGCGGCGCTCGGTGCCGCCGCCGTAACGCTCGAGCGAGGTGAAGAAGTGATCGCTCATCCACACCGAGTCGAACCCGAGACGCTCGGCGGTCTGTGCGACCTCGGCGACGCGCGCGAACGTGATGGACTTGCCGCCCGGGAGCGAGAAGTCGTAGTGCGGCAGGGCGAGGCCGACGCGCATCGGCCAGGACCTTACAGGTAGCGCAGGACGTCCGCCGGGCCGGTGACCTCGACCCCGGGCGGGATCTGGATGCCCGAGGGGATCTTCAGCCGCGGGTAGACCATGACGTCGTCGGACAGCAGCACGCCCGGGTAGACGATGACCTCGTCGCCGAGCGCGACGTACCCCTGGACCGTCGTCTGGTTGTACGGCTCGGAGCGGACCTCGGCCATCGAGCCCACCACGGTCTCGGAGAGCCGGGCCGCGGCGCCGACGATCGCGCCGTCGCGGATCTGCGAGCGCACGATCGTCGCGTCCCGATGGATCTCGATGTCGTCGTCGAGGTTCGACTCGCTGATGGTGACGCCCGGATGGATCTCGCAGTACCGGCCGATCCGGACCGCCGGCCCGATCTTCACGAGCCCCTCGGCGATCTTCTCGGCCAGGGTCATCCCGCTCGTCGAGTCATGCATCGCCAGCGACTCGGGCGCGATCCACACGTGCTGGTCGGGGTCGAACGGCGGCCCGAGCAACCGGTCCACCGCCTCGAAGTTGCCGTGGAGCGCGTCCACCATCGTGTCGATGAAGTCGTGGACGTTCCCGAGGTCCCCGATGCGCCGCACGGGATGGACCTGCACCTGGTGGCCGTTGCCGACGAGCCACGGCAGGAGGTCCTTGCCGAAGTCCAGCCGCGTCGCGCGGAGCTCGTCGATGTCGGCGTGCGCCGCGAGGTCGCGGATCCGCGCGGTATCGATCAGGTAGAAGCCGGCGTTCGTCATGAGCGGCAGCCGGCGGAAGTCCTCCTCGGTCTCGGCGCGGAAGTGTTCGCGGAGCTCGGCGAGCGTGGGCTTCTCGACGAACTCGGAGATCCGGCCGTCGTCGTCGGCGAGCATGACGCCGTACTTCTCCGCGACCTCGTCGGGCTCGCGCGTCATGGCGGCGATCGTCGCGACGGCGCCGCTCTCGAAGTGCGCCTTCACCATCGGGCCGAGGTCGAAGTCGATCACCGAGTCCGTCGGGAACACGAGGGCGTGCTCGGTGATGTCCCAGTACTCGAGCATCCGGAGCGTCGAGTCCGCGCTGCCCGTCGAGAGCGCGTCGTACTTCACCGGTGAGTACTTCACATCGATGCCGAAGCCCTCGCCGTACCCGAGCATGACCTTGATCTGGTAGCGGTTCTCCTTGCCGTGCGCGATGACGTAGTAGCGCTCGATGCCCTCGGTCGACAGGATCTGGATCACCCATCGGATCAGCCGTCGGCCGAGGAAGGACATCGCGGCCTTCGAGCGCAGGTAGCCGGGCGCCTTCAGCGTGAGCGGACGGGCTCGGACCCCCTGTCCACCCGCGAGACCGATCCCGACGATCTCGGACATGTCCGGCATGTGGCTGCATGATATCCAGGTTGCTCGGAACGGGAACCCGCACGGACCGCGAACGGAAGGAGACCGCCGAATGAACCCATGGAGCCGCGAGCTGTCGGGCCGCCTGGAAGAGCTCGAGATCGAGAGCGAGGCCTTGCGGGGCAATCCGCTCGGCGACCCGCACGTCCGGCCGCTCTGGGTCTACGTCCCGCCCGGCTACGACGCCGAGCCCGATCGCCGCTACCCCACCGTCTTCGTGATCCAGGGCTTCACGGGTCAGCTGGACATGTGGCGGAACCGCGAGGCCTTCCGCCCCACCTTCATCGAGGCACTCGACGCGATGTTCGCAGCGGGCGACGCGCCGCCGTGCGTCGTCGCGTTCGTCGACTGCTGGACATCGTTGGGCGGGAGCCAGTTCCTCGACTCCCCCGGTACGGGCAACTACCACACGTTCCTGTGCGAGGAGGCCGTGCCGTTCGTCGACGCACGCTACCGCACGCTCGCCCGGCGCGAGCATCGTGGGATCCAGGGGAAGTCGAGCGGCGGGTACGGCGCGCTCGTCACGCCGATGCTCCGGCCGGACCTGTTCGCCGGCGTCGCGTGCCACTGCGGCGACTCGCTGTTCGAGGCCTGCTACCTCCCCGACTTCCCGAAGGCCGTCCGGGCGCTCCGCGACGAGTACGACGGCTCGTTCGACCGGTTCTGGGAAGACGTGAAGACCCGGCCGTTCGGGACCAAGTCCTCGGACGGCGACCTGCTCGAGACCTGGGGCTACGCCGCGTGCTACTCGGCCGAGCCCGACGGGACCGTGCTCCTGCCGTTCGAGCTCGAGACCGGGCGGCTGATCGACGAGGTGTGGGCGCGATGGCTCGCGTGGGATCCCGTGCGGATGATCCCCGGTCACGCCGAGACCTGGCGCTCGATGCGCGCGGTCTGGCTCGACGCCGGCAAGCGCGACGAGTGGTTCCTCGACAGCGGCATGGTGGCGGTCTCGCGCGAGCTCGAGGCGCTCGGCGTGCCGCACACGCTCGAGCTGTTGGACGCCGGCCACATGT
>JBLNAW010000366.1:0-8245 GCA_050259555.1 Solirubrobacterales bacterium | reverse complement strand
GGGATCAGCGCCGTCGCCAGCAGGAGCAGCAGCGTGAGGTTCTTCCCGCGGAAGGTGATCCGTGCGAACGCGTACCCGGCGAGGCTGCACATGATGAGCTGCGAGACGACCACCGTCACCGAGACGATGACGCTGTTCAGGAACCAGCGCGGGAAGTCCGAGTTCGCGAGGACGAGGTTGTAGCCGGCGAGGTTCAGACGGTGGGGGAACAGGGCCGGCGGCGCGTGGTTGATCTCGGCGTTGGTCATGAACGAGGACAGCACCATCCAGACGAACGGCAGCACCATGACGATCGAGAGCGGCAGGAGGATGAGGTGCCAGCCTCGGGGCACCAGGCGCCGCAGGCCCTGGCGTCGGACACGCCGCTCGGCCTCGAGGAGGCGGGCTCGGTGCAGCTCGGGGTCGAAGACGGTCTGCGTCGCGCCCGCCGGGCTCGCGCCGCCGAGGTGGGAAGGGGTGCTCACAGCGCCATCCCTCGCTTCCGCGCGTACAGCAGCCCGACGATGATCGCGATCAGGCTCGCGAAGAACAGCACGTAGGCCACGGCCGCGCCGTAGCCGGCGGTGAAGAAGTTGAACGCCAGCTCCCACACGTAGTAGACGAGCGTGATCGTGGAGTGCAGCGGTCCGCCCTTCGTCGTCGTGAAGACGAGATCGAAGAACTGGAAGGTGTCGATGACCCCCCACACGAACAGGAAGACCGTCACCGGGCGGACCGTCGGCAGGATGATCGTGCGGAAGGTCGCCCATCTCCTCGCCCCGTCGATGGCGGCCGCCTCCATGACCTCCTGCGGGATGTCTTGGAGCGCAGCCAGGTAGATGACGATGTTGAACCCGAACTGTGTCCAGAAGTAGACGAGCGCCAGGACCAGGAGCGCCTGGGAGGGATTCGTGAGGAACCCCTGAGGCGGTAAGCCGACCTTCTCGAAGACCGAGTTCACCACGCCGAAGTCCGGATCGAAGATGAACGCGAACAGCAGTCCCTCGGCGGCGGACGAGGCGATGAACGGGACGAGGAACGCCGTCCGGTAGAACCCGATCCCCTTGAGCTTCTGGTTGAGCATGATCGCGACGAACAGGCCGGCGGCCAGGCTGGTCGGCAGGTACAGCGCCGCGAGGAACACGGTGTTGAAGAACGCCTTCTTCAGGAGGGGGTCGTGCGCCAGCGCCTTGTAGTTGGCCAGGCCGATGAAGTGTCCCCCCGAGACGAGGTCGGAGTTCGTCATCGAGAGCCACAGCGCCCACGCCATCGGGATGAACGACAAGCCGAGCACGATGAGCACGGAGGGGCCGGCGAACGTCCACCCGGCCGCGTTGTCCGCCCGGGTCCGCTTCTTGGAGGCGGACCGAGCCGCGGACGTCGCGAGCGCCGACAGCTCCTTCGTGCTGAGGCCGGCGACCGACACGGGTTGGCGCGCGGTCTTCACGACCTCATCGGGTCACGCCGGAACGATGAGCAGCGCATCGGCCTGCTGCGCCGCCTCATCCAGCGCCTCCTGCGGCTGAGCCCTCCCCAACAAGACCGACGCGATACTCTCGCCGAGCGCATTCACGATGCGCGGCCACTGCGTCAGCGTCGGCATCGCGTTCTTCGCGTTCTCGAGGTTGTCGGCCATCGTCTGGATCCCGGGGTACTTGTCCAGGTACTCCTGGTATCCCGGCAGATCCATGATCGAGGGGCGGACCGGGAGCGAGCCCGTCACGAGCATCCACTTCAGCTGCTGCTCGGGTGCCGTCAGCCAGGTGAGGAACTCGATCGAGGCGTCCACCCGGTCGGAGCCGTGGTCGAGGATGACCCAGTTGTCGGGCCCGGAGACGGTCTGGTGGTCCCCGTTGTATCCGGGGAGGATCTGGTCTCCCCACTGGACCCCGGACTCCTGCAGGACCGGGACCTCCCACGGCCCGGTCACGAACATGCCGAGGTGGCCGCTCGTGAATAGGGGTTCGGCCTTCGCGTCGTTCGGGTCGAAGAAGACGGACTTGTCCACCGTGGCCATCTGCTGCCACAGCGTCAGGTTGTCGATGCCGGCCTGCGAGTTGAACAGCGACTGCGTGTTGTCGTCGGAGACGATCTGTCCGCCGAGCTGCCAGAGGCCCGGGAAGAACCGCCACACCGTGTCGAGGTCGCCGCTGACCGGGTAGTTCACGCCGTAGGTGTGGTTCGCCGGATCCGAGAGCTCCTTCGCGACCTGGCGGAAGTCGTCCCAGGTCCAGTCGGCCGACGGGTAGGGGATCCCCGCATCGTCGAACAGCTTCTTGTTGTAGACGACCGAGAGGTTGTCGATCAGGGCCGGGAACCCGATGACCTTGCCGCCGGGGGAGACGATCGCCTTGGAGGCGGGCCAGAAGTCGTCCCAGTTGAAGCCGGTCTCGTCGAGCCGGTCGGAGAGGTCCACCGTCTTCCCGCTCTTCGCGATGTTCGCCGCCCAGGATCCGTACAGGTACACGACGTCGGGGTAGGTGCCGGCGGCGATCGAGGAGATGACCTTCGGGAGCATGTCGTCCACGGTCACGCCGCCGGAGCTGACCTCGACCTTGACGTCGGTGTGGGAGGCGTTGAACTCGTCGACGAGCTGCGTCAGGACGCGCGCGGTGCTCTGTTGCTGGCCGTGCCAGAACTGGATGGTCACGACGCCGCCCGACTGGCCGCTCGACCCCCCCGAGCCGGAGTCGTCGCCCGTGCACGCCGTGGCGATCAGGAGCATCACAGCGCTGCCGATCACGAAGAGTCGTTTCACGCGAACCTCCCCCTTGGTGCCGCGGTCACCGCCCCGGATAGCGCCCGTATCCTTGCGCGCTCGCGATGTGTCCGTCAAGCGAGCGTTTCGTGTTGCTTGGTGATCGATTGGTGGCTAGAGTTCGCAACCGTGCGTACGGTCGGGGGCGTGATCCCGGCCCGCCGGGGGGTCTGATCGGGCGATGGCGGAGGTCGCGTTCCACGAGGTCAGCAAGGTCTTCCCGGGTGGCGCCGTCGCCGTTCAGGACCTGACGCTCCGGGTCGAAGACGGCGAGTTCCTGGTCCTCGTGGGGCCCTCGGGATGCGGGAAGACCACCATCCTGCGCATGGTCGCCGGCCTCGACGAGCCGACCTCCGGCGCGGTCGTCATCGGGGACACGATCGTCAACGGCGTGGCGCCGCAGGATCGCGACGTCGCGATGGTGTTCCAGAACTACGCCCTGTATCCGCACCAGACCGTGCGGCAGAACCTCGCCTTCGGACTGAAGCAGCGGAAGGTGTCGAGGGAGGTCATCGAGGAGCGGGTCCGGCAGATCAGCACGCTGCTCGCGTTGGACGAGCTCCTGGAGCGCAAGCCCGCTCAGCTCTCCGGCGGTCAGCGTCAACGGGTCGCGATGGGTCGCGCGCTCGCCCGGAGCCCGCAGGTCTTCCTCCTGGACGAGCCGCTCTCGAACCTCGATGCGCAGCTCCGGACGCAGCTCCGATCGGAGTTGCGGCGGATCCATCAGACCCTCCCCACGACCTCGATCTACGTGACCCACGACCAGGTCGAGGCCATGACGCTGGGCGACCGCGTCGCCGTCATGCACGCCGGGAAGCTGCTGCAGCTCGGGACCCCGCAGGAGATCTACGGGTCTCCGGCGAACCTGTTCGTCGCGTCGTTCATCGGGAGCCCCCCGATGAACCTGCTCCGTGCCGTGTCGGTCGGCGGTCACGTCTCCGCCGGGGACCTCGAGGCGACGCTGGTCGGGGTGCCCGACGGTCCGCTCGTCGTCGGCATCCGGCCCGAGTCGTTCCATCCGAGCGACGGCCACGGTGGCGAGCCCGCGATCCCCGTCCGCGTCGAGGTGGTCGAGCCGCTCGGCCACGAGGTGATCGTGTACGGCAGCATCCGAGGTGAGCGGGCGGTCGCCCTCGGAGCCGACGCCGGACTCCCGCCGCTGCCCTCCGAGCGGGCCACGATCATCGCGCGGCTCGGCGGCAAGGTGCACCCCGCGATCGGGGAGACGATCTCGCTGGCCTTCGCCGAGGAGGATCTGCGTCTCTTCGACGACGCGAGCGGCGTGGCGATCGCGATCCGCGGACGCTCCGCGCCGCCTTCCGCCGACCCCGCGGCCGGCGCGACGGCGACCTGACGAGCCACATGCGGCGGGCGGACCGGCTCGGGCGGATCCTGGATGGCCTGGCCGGCAACGGTGCCGTGAGCGTCACCGACATCGCGGCGGATCTCGAGGTTTCCCCCGCAACGATCAGGCGCGATCTCCAGTTGCTGGAGTCGCAGCGGCTCCTCGCGCGGACGCATGGAGGAGCGGTCGCGCAGGGCGTGCTCTACGAGCTCCCCCTGCGCTACAAGATCGCCCGGTACCAACACGAGAAGGTGCTGATCGCCCGGGAGGCGGCGTCGCGGGTGGGCGACGGGGCATCCGTCGGTCTGACGGGGGGCACGACGACGACCGAGGTCGCGCGCGCCCTCGCGGAACGCCACCAGCTGACCGTCGTCACGAACGCCCTCAACATCGCGTCCGAGCTCGCCGTTCGGCCGAACCTGAAGCTGGTGGTCACGGGCGGCGTCGCGAGGGACAAGTCCTACGAGCTGGTCGGACCCCTCGCCGAGCAGAGCCTCGCCGGGTTGAACCTCGACGTCGTCTTCATCGGCGCGGACGGGGTCGATCCGTCGGCGGGGCTGACCACGCACCACGCGATGGAGGCCCATACGGACCGCGCGTTGATCGAGCGCGCGCAGCGGGTGATCGCCGTCGCCGACTCGTCGAAGGTCGGGCGCGTCGCCTTCGCGCGGATCTGTGAGCTCGAGCGCGTCGACGAGATGATCACCGACGGCGGCGGGGATCCCGGCCTCCTCGAGGAGCTCGCCCGCACCGGCGTCGAGATCACCGTCGTGTAGCCATGGACGCATCCCCGGACGACCGCCAGCCGCCGCTGCCCGTGCTGTTCGCGCTGATCGGGGTCGCGATCGCCGCCTTGTCCCCGTTCTTCGGGCTCTTCCTGCGGAGTCGAGGGATGCGCGCCGACCGTATCGGCGTGGTCCTCGCCAGCGTGGCGCTCGCCGGCCTGGTCGCGGGTCCGCTCTGGGGTCACCTGGCCGACACGACGCTCGGCCGCGTCCGAGCGCTCCGGTTGTCCGCGATGGCATCCATCGGCATCGCGGTCGCATACGCACTGTCGGCTCACGGCTTCTGGCCGCTGTTGCTCGGCGCGGCCGTGCTGTGGGCCGCGTGGGCACCCGTCGTCCCGATCGGCGATGCTCTGGCGGTCGTCCGACTCGGAGACGCGCTCGTCGAGTACGGGCGGATCAGGCTGTGGAGCAGCATCGGCTACGCGTTCGCGATCGTGCTGATCGGCGCGGCGCTCGAGGGCATCGACCTCGTCTTCATCCTGCCGCTGTTCGCCTGCGCGGCCGCCGCCGTCGCCGTGTGGTCCTTCGCGGGACCGGCGGACCATGCCGAGCACGTGGCGCGGAGCCGACTGGGTGCGGTGGGCGACGTGTTCCGAGCGGCGCCGCGGCTCGCGCCGATGCTCGTGGCCCTCCTGTTCGTCGGGGTGGGGACCACGGCGGCCTGGCAGTTCCTCCCGCTGCGGATCGTCGGGAGCGGCGGCGGGCCGTTCCTCGTCGGCATCGCGGGCGGGCTCGGCGCGCTCGTCGAGGTTCCCGTGATGCGATCGACGGGGACGTTCACGACCCGGTTCCCGCTCCGGGCTCTGTATGCGCTCGGCTGCGCGACCTTCGGCTCGGTGTTCCTCATCTGGTCCGTCGTGGACAACATGGTCGTGGTGTCCCTCCTGGGTGCGCTCGAGGGTGTCGGCTTCGCGCTCACCTACACCAGCATGGTCATCATCATCGGTCGTCTCGTGCCCGAGCAGCTGCAGGCGACGGGCCAGGCGGTGCGCTCCATGGTCGGATCGGGCGCGCCCATCCTCGGCGCGCTGGCGGGCGGGTTCGTCTTCGAACGGCTCGGCCCGCCCGTCCTGTTCGTCGGCGCGGCCGGGCTCGTCGTGAGCGGCGCCGCGATCGCGTGGTTCACCCTGTCGCCGCCCGCCTTCTCGGTCCGCTCGGTCCGGGCCGAGGCCTCGACCCTGGAGGCCAACCCGCCCCCGCTCGGCTCCGGAGGCGCGCCGCCCCCGTAGCCGCGGTTCAGCCGCGGACGATCGCCTCGGGCAGGTGCTCGGCGTGCGCCGCGATCAGCTCGTCGCACACCCGAACGATCCGATCGGTGGAGAGCGTCGCGGCGGTCGCGGGATCGACGAGGGCGGCCTGATACACGAGCTCGCGGGACCCCTCGAGCGCCGCTCGGACCGTGAGCTCGCACACGCTGATGGAGAGGCGGTTGAGCGCCGCCGGGCCGGGCGGCAGCGATCCGACCGACGTCGGCTGGACCCCGGCGCGATCGACGAGGCAGGGGACCTCCACGCACGCGTCCTCGGGCAGGTTCCCGATCGAGCCGGCGTTCCGGACGTTGCCGTACACGCTCCGCGTCGTGCCGGTCTCGATCGAGTGGATGATCTGCGGCGCGTACTCCGGTCCGCGCTCGAGGCCGAGCGACTCGCCGGCCGCGAGCTTGCGGCGCACCTCCTCGTACGCCCCGAGGTTGCGCTCGCTGCGGTGCAGGTACTCGTCCACCGGGATCCGGAACCGCTCGATCTGATCCTCGTGCGGCATGAACCACGGGACGAGGTCGGCGTTGTGCTCGCTCGACTCCGAGGGGAAGAGGCCGAACCGCCGGTAGATCTCCACGCGGACGCGGCGTCCGAGCCCCTCGGGGTCGTTCGCGATCGCCTCGTCGAGGAGCGGATACAGATCTCGGCCGTTCCGCTCGAACCGCAAGAGCCAGGCCTGGTGGTTCACCCCGGCGGTCAGCCACGAGACCTCATCGAACGGGACGCCGACGATCTCGGATAGCTGCTCGGCGGTGTTCTGCGCGGACATGCACACGCCGACGACGCGGCGGTGTGGGGTTCCCTCGTAGATCGCCCAGACGAGCGCGGCCATCGGGTTCGTGTAGTTGTACAGCCACGCGTCGGGGCACAGCTCCGCCATGTCCGTGCCGAGCGCGAGCAGCGACGGGATCGTGCAGAGCGCTCGGAAGATGCTCCCGATCCCGAGGGTGTCGGCCATCGCCTGCCGGATCCCGTGTCGGCCGGGGACCCGGAAGTCGAGCGCGAGGCCCTCGTGGCCCCCGACACGGATCATGCTGATGACGTGGTCGGCGCCCTCGAGCGCGGTCCGGCGGTCGAGGTGCGACTCGATCCGCGCCGGCGCGCCGAGCGCGTGGGCGGTCCATCGCGCGATCGCCCCAGCGGTCTCCAGTCGCTCGGGGTTCACGTCGTGCAGGGCGATCGTGACGTCGGCGAGCTCCTCGAATCCGAGGATGTCGGCGAGCAGCTCCTTCGTGAACTCGGCGCTGCCGGCGCCGTTCAGGACGATCTTCGGGGACATCGGATCACCCGTCAGGTGCCTGCGCGGATGCCCTCGGGCATCAGGTCGCCGTGCGCCTCGATCAGTCGGTCGCACATCTCGACGATCTGGGCGGTGGTGAGCGTTGCTGCGGTGTTCGGGTCCAGGAGCGCTGCCTGGTAGACGAGCTCGCGCCGCCGCTCGAGGGCGGCATGCACGGTGAGCTCGACCACGTTCAGGAAGGTGCGGTTCAGCGCGAGCGTCTGGGGTGGGATCCGTCCGATCCGCGTGGGCTGCACGCCGTTCTTGTCCACGAGGCAGGGGACCTCGACGCAGGCGTCCTCGGGGAGGCCCTCGATGAGTCCGCCGTTGCGGACGTTCCCGTACACCTCGCGGGGCTCGCCGCTCTCGATCGACCGGATGATCTCGGCCGCGAGCTCGGAGGTGGGCTCGATCTCCAGCTCCTCGCCGCGGTCGAGCTTGGCCTTCGTGCGGTCCCAGTCGGCGAGGTTCGCCTCGCTCCGCCGGACGTACTCGTCGATCTCGCAGCGGAAGCGCTCGACCTGGTCGTCGAGGTGCAGGAACCACGGGACGTACTCGGAGGAGTGCTCGGAGGACTCGGTGGGGAAGTAGCCGAAGCGCTTGAAGATCTCCACGCGCACGCGGCGGCCGAGACCCTCGGGATCGGCGTCCACGATCTGGCGTAGCCGGGGGTAGAGGTCCTCGCCGGTCGAGCGCCGACGGAACCGGTAGACGAAGCACTGGTGGTTGAACCCGGCGGTCTGGAAGGCGACGTCGTCCTCGGGCACGCCGACCGTGCGGGCCAGGAAGTGGTGGGTGTCGCGGACCGAGTGGCATACACCGACGACGCGCGAGAAC
>JBLNAW010000365.1:0-3524 GCA_050259555.1 Solirubrobacterales bacterium | reverse complement strand
GCACGAGGTCGCCCACCACTTCGGGATCTCGGACGACCGCCTCCGCGAGCTCGGCGCGTATTGACCGTATGGGCGAGCCGCTCGACGACCGGATGATGACCCTCGCGCTCGAGGACGCCCGAGATGCAGCCGCGGGCGGCGACGTGCCGGTCGGCGCCGTGGTGGCGCGGGGCGAGCTGGTGCTCGGCCGGGCAGGGAACGCCCGGGAGCGCGAGCAGGACCCGACCGCGCACGCCGAGATCCTCGCCCTCCGGCAGGCGTCGCGCGCCCTGGGGAGCTGGCACCTCGAGGGCTGCGCGATGTACGTGACGCTCGAGCCGTGTGCGATGTGCGCCGGCGCGCTCGTGCTCTCCAGGATCCACCGGCTCGTGTTCGGCGCGGACGATCCGAAGGCCGGCTTCGTCGGCTCGCTCGGCGACCTCGTCCGAGACCCTCGGCTGAACCACACGCTCGAGGTGACCTCGGGGGTCCTCACGGACGCGTGCGGTGAGGTGCTGCGTGACTTCTTCCGTGAACGTCGGTAGCGGGCGGGTCTCCTCGGACCTCATCAGGGGGGTGGGGCGGTCCTACGGGGGCATGCGGTGGTTCGTGCTCGCGCTCGTCCTCCTCACCGCCTGCGCCGGACCGCCCGCCGAGGGATCCCCCGGGACCTCCCCCGTCGTGAGCCCGAGCGCGGGCGACCCTCGGGCATCCGGCGGCGTCGCGCGGCTCCTGTTCGCGGGCGACGTGATGCTCGGCCGCGGGGTCGCGGCGCTCGAGCCCTCCACGCTGTTCGAGGGCATCCGAGACGTGGTCTCCTCGGCCGACCTCGCGACCGCGAACCTCGAGTCGCCGCTCACGACACGACCGCACCTCGCGTCCGCCGGACCGAACGCGCTCGAGGCCGCGCCGTCCTCCGCCGTGCTGCTCGCCCGCGCGGGGTTCGACGCGATGGGGGTCGCGAACAACCACGCAGGAGATGCCGGGCCCTCGACCGTGGCCGACACGACAGATGCCCTCGCGGCCGCGGGCATCTCGACGGTCGGCGCCGGCGCGAGCGCCGAGGAGGCGTTCTCGCCGCGCATCGTCGAGGTGGCAGGGGTGCGGGTCGCGCTGCTCGCGATCGACGCCACCGGCGTGGGGCCTCGGGCCGGCGAGTCCGACGGTGCGGGTGTGGCGTGGTGGGACGAGGGGCGCGTCCGCGCCGCCGTCCTCGACGCTCGCGCGGCCGCCGACGTCGTGGCGGTCGGCCTCCACGGCGGCGCCGAGTACGTCCCGACGACCGACCCCGGCCAGATGGCGGCCGCGCGGCTCCTGGCGTCGTGGGGGGCCGACGTGGTCTGGGGCTCCGGGCCGCACGTGGTCCAGCCCTTCCGCGTGATCGATCCCGACGGCGACGGGCGCCCGACGATCGTCGCGACGAGCCTCGGCAACCTGCTCTTCGATCAGCACCTCCCCGGCACCCGGCAGGGGGCGCTCCTCGAGGTCCTCGCGGGCCCCGACGGGGTCCGCGCGTTCCGGATCGGCGACGCCGAGCATCGCCTCGGACCGGTCACCTTCGAGGGCTGGCGCCCGCCGAAGGCGAACGCGGTCGCGCTCGAGGGCGCGTGGTGGGCGCTCGCGCGTCCGGTCGCGCCCGAGCCGATCGTGCGTCCCACCGACCTCGCGGGCTTCCCCGGGGACGTCGTCGACGCGGCTCTCGGCGACGTCGACGGCGACGGCCGGCTCGACACGGTCGTGGCCTTCCGCCGCCCGTACCGGCCGACCGACGTGAACGTGCTGCTCCCTCGCCGGCTGTTCGTCGACGCGCTCGGGCGCTCGGCGCACGTCGGCATGTACCGCCCGAGCGACCTGCGGCCGCGATGGGTGGCCGGTACGCTCATCCGCCCGGTGGTCGCGCTCGCCCCGTGCGACGGCTCGCTCGCCGTCGCCTACTCGACCCTCGATCGTCCCGCCGTCGTCGCCGCGAGCGCGTGGCGATGGAGCGGGTTCGGATTCACCCCTCTGCCCGAGCTCGAAGGCCCGGGCACCCCTTCGTGCGCCGACGTCGACGGCGACGGCGCATCCGATCCGCTCGTCCTGGGAAGGAGCTCGCGATGATCCGACGCTCGATCCTGCTGCTGTCCGTGTTCGCGATGGTCGCCGCCGCGTGCACCTCGAAGGGCGAGGAGACCGCGAGCCCGTCGTCGAGCCCGTCGCCGAGCGTGACGAGCTCGCCCACCTCGACCACATCGCCGCCGGCGGGGGTCCTCACCTTCCCCACGTCCGCGGTGCTGTTCGCCGACCTCGCCGACGTGCCCCTCTTCGGCGAGAACGCGCCGGCGTACGCGGGACCGGCGACGCCGAGCTCGCTCGACGGGGTGCGGATCGCCTCGAGCGTCGCGAACCTCCTGAAGGACCCGGCGGTGAAGGCGTCCCTGCTCCAGAACGGGTTCGTCGTGATCCCCTCGGACTTCCGGCTGTTCCACTTCGCGTACCAGGGCAACGTCTACGAGGGGTGGCCGGTGTACGTGACGACCGACGTCGCGTACCACACGTGGCATCTCGTGTTCGACAAGGTGCTCCGGACGCTCGAGCAGGAGACCCTGCTGCCGGAGCTCGAGTCGCTCGTGTCGGGGCTCCTGCGGGCGGCGCACGCGCAGACCCAGGACGTCGCCGGCACGCAGGTGGAGGACGCGGCCTCGCGCGTCGAGCAGCTGTTCGAGGTCGCCGCGGCCGAGCTCGACCTGCCGGTCACCCTCGGCCCGCTCGCGCAGAAGGAGAAGGCCCTCATCGACGCGCACGCGGCGACCGAGGTCTCGCCGATCGTGGGCAGCACGATCGACTACTCGATCTTCACGCCGCGGGGGCACTACACCCGAACCCCCGAGCTCACGCGGTACTTCGTCGCGATGTCGGTGCTCGGGCAGCTCGCCTTCTGTCTGCCGGGGACGACGGACTGTCCCGGCGCGGACCCCGCCCGCATGGCGATCCTCGCCTCCCGGCTCCTCGCCGAGGACGGCGACCTGCTCGCGAGCTGGCGCCGGATCTACGAGCCGACGTCGTTCCTCGTCGGCCTCGCGGACGACTACACGCCGCTCGAGGTCGCGGGCGCGGCACGGGCCGTGGTGGACTCCGGCCTCGGCGACCCGACGGCGTTCGGCGACGATGCGGTCGTGAGCGATGTCGTGGACGCGCTCGTCTCGACGCGTCCGGTGCAGATCAACCCCGATCGCGCGTCGATCCGGTTGATGGGAGCGCGGTTCGTGCTCGACTCGTTCATCTTCGATCAGCTCATCTCGCCGAACGTCGGGACCGCGGACGATCCGAGGAACCTGCCTTCGGGGCTCGACCTCGCGGCCGCGTTCGGGTCGAGCTTCGCGCACGACGTCCTGGACCGGACGGGGGAGACCCACTACGCGAACTACGACGAGCAGCTGCGGCGGATGCAGGACGCGATCGCGGCCCGAGCTCCGCAGGATTGGGGCGGGACGGTCTACGACGCGTGGCTCCACGCGCTCGAGCCGGTCTTCGTCGATCACGGGGACGCCTACCCCGACTACATG
>JBLNAW010000364.1:0-4815 GCA_050259555.1 Solirubrobacterales bacterium | reverse complement strand
TCGCGTACTCGTGCGCATGGTAGTAGTTCTGCGTGTCCGCCGCGAGGCCGAAGCCGCACGACCACGTGATCCTCCCCTCCTTCGGCTGCATGTAGACGACGTCCATACCTGCGGCCGTCGCGTAGCCGACGGTGTCCGGCCATGCGTACCCGATCCACACGTCCCCTTGCTTGAACGCTCGCCAGAGGTCATAGGACTGATCCCACATGAACGCGACCAGGTCCTTCTTCGAGATCAGGAAGTCACGCATCTGGGCCAGCTCGTCATCCGACATGTTCCACGGGTCTGGGACCTGGTGGTAGAAGCCGGCGATCACCAGCATCTCGAGGGTGTCGATCCACGAGATCCGCTTCGCGTACCGCTCGTCCCACAGCAGGCTCCAGGAGTCCTCCATGGGTTGGACCTTGTCCGCCCGGTACAGGGGCGCGATGAAGCCCCAGTCCTCGACGATGAAGTACTGCTTCCCGTCGATGACCCCGAAGTTCTCGAGCGTCGTGTTGAGCTGGCCCCAGTCCTTGATGAGCGACGTGTCCCACGGCTGGATCGCACCGAGGTCGACGTAGTCCTTGAACCGATACGCGCACGGGTGCACCACATCGAACTGGACCGCGCCGGTCGCGATCTTCGTGTATCCCGCGTCGTCGTTCTCGAACAGGATGAAGTTCGGCGTGTCGCCGGTGGACTTCTGGTACTCGGCCCACAGGAACTGCTGTTCCTTCCCCGGGTAGTAGTCGCCGTTGCCGTACCCGGACCAGTCGAAGACCTGGAGCGTCCCCGGCTCCGCGCTGAGCGTTGGCCTGGTCGTGGGCGAACCGGTGGCCGAGGTGCCGCCCCCCGTATCGGCCTTCTTGCAGGCCGCGAGGATCCCCGACGCCGTCACGAGCGCCGACATGCTGAGGAAGCCACGCCGGCTGAGGTTGATCCTCAGGAACCTGTCCTCCGGCTCCGACGGGAACCGATCGCCCATCGCTCTCTCCTTCCGTCCCCCAGGGTGCGCGTATCATGCCCTCCACCGCGCCGGAAGGGAAGTCAGAACCACATGGATCCCCCCGAGAACCGGCCGCCGCCCATGGGGCTCGTGCTGGCTTCGCTCCTCGCGCTCGTGTTCGCACTCGTCTCGTGTGGACACGCGAAGGAGGCCGCGGCGCCCGATACGCCCGCCGACCTCCCGGGGTTCCGACCGGGCCCGGTCTCCGAGCTCAGCCTCGACGACGTCGCGTCGGACGCACTCGATCCGGCTCAACTCGGAGGACTCCTGCGGGCCAACGGCTTCACGGGCGCGGCCGTGCGCGCCTTCTCGGCCGGTATGGGTGCTCCGGTACGCACCGTTCGCGTCGAGGTCGTCGCCTTCGATCAGCCCGCCGGAGCGCGGCCGTACCTGGACTGGCTCCACGAGCACGCCCAGGAGTTCCTCGGTGCCGTGCGCGACGAGCCCGGCCTCGATCCCCCTGGGGCCTTCGTCCTCTCGCATGCGCCGGACGGATGTTGTTCGAAGGAGCAACCGGTCTGGTTGGTCGCCTGGCGGCACGGAGACAGCGTCGTCTGGATCCAGGTCATCGGTCAGGGTATCGGGCGCGCGCACGTCGAGAAGCTCGTGAACGACGTCCAGGCGTCGGTCTGAGGATGCCGAGCGAGCCGATGCTCGAAGGCTTCGAGACCCTCGCGTCCGACCTCGACCACCCCGAGGGGGTCGCGCTCGGCCCTGACGGCGCCGTCTACGCCGGCGGGGAAGCCGGCCAGATCTACCGGATCGCTGTGGACGGGGTGGTCGAGCAGCTCGCGACCACCGGAGGCTTCATCTACGGCGTGACCCTCGACGGCGGGGGCAACGTGTACGCCTGCGACTTCGGCAACGCGGCGGTGATGCGGATCTCGGCGGACGGCGAGGTCTCGACCTGGTCGTCCGGCACGGCTGATCGCCCGATGCGCGTGCCGAACTACGCCGCGTTCGACGAAGCGGGCACCCTGTACGTGACGGACTCGGGCGAGTGGGCGGCCGACGATGGGCTCGTGTACCGCGTCGCGCCGGACGGCTCGACCACGGTCTGGTCCGACGCCGTCCCCAGGTTCCCGAACGGCTGCTGTCTGTCGGCCGACGGCGGGACGCTCTACGTGGTCGAATCGCACGGCCGCGAGATCGTCGGCCTCCCGATCGGGAACGACGGCCGAGCCGGCAGGCCGAGGTCGGTCGTCTCGCTCGTCGGCTCCCAGCCCGACGGGATCGCCCTCGCGCAGGACGGGACGATGATCATCGGCTGCTACCGCCCCGACCGCCTGTACGTCGTCGCGCCGGACGGCGCGGTCGACGTCCTCGCGGAGGATCCGGACGGTGTCGTCCTCAACCAGCCGACGAACGTGGCCTTCGTCGGTGAGCGGCTGGACCGCCTCGCCGTCGCGAGCCTGGGCGGGTGGTCGATCGCGATCGCGGACGTCGGGATGACCGGGCTCCCGTTGCGATACCCGAGCCTCTGATCGCGCGGCGCGTCACCCTCGCCCCGTCGCCGCCCCGCTCCCCGAGGAGATCCGGCAGGTCATCCAGGACGTTGCGCGATCCTCGACGTCGGCGGAGCCGGTGGTACAGCCTCTCATGGGTGTCGGGGCGCGCTGCTAGGCTCCGCGCGATGCGGGGAGCGGAGGAGATCCTCGCGGGGCTGAACCCCGCGCAGCGGCTGGCGGGGCAGGCGGTGCGGGGGCCCGTGGCGATCCTCGCGGGTGCCGGGACCGGGAAGACCACGACGATCACGCACCGGATCGCCTACCAGGTGGCGACCGAGACCTTCCCGGCCGGAGCGATCCTCGCGGTCACGTTCACCGAGAAGGCGGCGACCGAGCTGAAGGAACGGCTCACGCGTCTCGGCGTCGAGGGCGTCGATGCGAGGACGTTCCACTCCGCGGGCCTGTCGCAGCTCGCGCGAGCCTGGCCGGCCGCGACCGGCGAGCCGTTGCCGGACATCCTCGACTCGAAGGCGCCGCTCATCTCCTCGCTCGCGAACGCGCTGCCACCCCCGCACCGGTTCATGCCCCGGGGCGAGCTCGCGAACGAGATCGAGTGGGCGAAGAACCGGATGGTGCCCCCGTCGGGGTACCTCACCGAGATCGAGCGGACCGGCCACGAGCCTCCGATCCCTCCCGAGCTCATGCACCGGATCTACGACGGGTATGAGCGCCGCAAGGAGCGGACGGGGCGGATCGACTTCGAGGACATGCTCGGCCTCGCGGTCCGCATGTTCGACGAGCACCCGGACACGGCCGAGCGCGTCCGCGAGCGTTTCCGCTCCTTCACCGTCGACGAGTACCAGGACGTGAACCCGCTCCAGCAGACCCTGCTCGAGCGGTGGCTCGGCGACCGGCGCGAGATCTGCGTCGTCGGCGACGACCACCAGACGATCTACACGTTCACCGGCGCATCGCCCGAGCATCTCCTCGCGTTCCCCGAGCGATACCCCGATGCGACGGTCGTCCGGCTGGAGGAGAACTACCGCTCGAGCCCACAGGTGCTGACCGTCGCGAATGCACTCGGTGAACATCTCGGCGGGTTCCGCAAGGAGCTGCGGGCCACCCGTGGCGACGGCCCGAGCCCCACCGCGCGCGCCCTCCCCGACCAGGCGGCCGAGGTCGCCTTCGTCGTCACCGAGATCCGCCGGCTCCACGCCGAGGGCACCTCGTTCGAGGAGACGGCCGTGCTCTGCCGGATCAACGCCCGCTCCGAGCCGTACGAGGAAGCGTTCGCGGCGGCGGGCATCCCGTATCAGGTGCGCGACGGCGCGTTCCTCCGGCGGCCCGGACCGCGCTCGGTCCTCGCCCGGCTGCGGCGCTCGCCCGGAGCCGACGTGGTCGCCGCGGTCGAGCAGGCGACGGATGCGGTCGGCTACGACCCACTCGCCGAGCCGGACGACGCCGAGGAGGTCACGCGCCAGGCGGACCTGGGCCGCCTGCGCGCCCTCGCCGCCGAGTTCTCGAGCGCCCACCCGGACGGCGACATCGCGGCGTTCGTGGCCGAGCTCTCCTCGCGCTTCGCGGTCGAGCGCTCGGGCCGGGGGGTGAACCTGCTCACGTACCACCGTGCGAAGGGTCTCGAGTTCGACGCCGTGTTCCTGCCCCGGCTCCTCGACAAGGAGCTGCCGTTCCGCTCGGGACGCGCGGCCGCCGATCCGGTCGAGGAGCGCCGCCTGCTCTACGTCGGCATCACGCGGGCCCGCCGAGACCTCTTCCTGTCCTGGCCGACCGAGCCTCGGACCCAGCCGAGCCCGTTCCTCGCGGAGCTCGGCGTCCCGACGGCGTCGACGGCGCCTGCGACCGCTGCGCGGAAGGCCGCTCCGAAAGTAACGGTCGCGGCCGGAGGCCCACTGTTCGACCGGCTCAAACGATGGCGGCTCGAGCGCGCCAAGACGGACGGCGTGCCCGCCTACGTGGTGTTCCACGACGCCACCCTCACGGCGATCGCCGAGGCCCACCCGACGGACTGGGCCGATCTCGCGGCGATCTCGGGTGTCGGCCCGGCCAAGCTCGAGCGCTACGCCGACGAGGTGCTGGGGATCGTCCGCGCCGAGCGCGACTGACTCACGCCAACCGCATCGTGAGGAGCGCGGCCGCGAGCAAGGGCATCGCGAGCGACAGCCACCGCAGGGCGCCCTCGGGGGCCGACCGAAGTGATCCGGCGTCGAGCGGCTCGGTCGAGCCGTCGGCCAGGGTGAGCTCGCCGCGCACGTCGGTCACCTGACGCCGCAGTCGCCGAACCGGCGTCGAGAGCACGCGTTGCGCCGCGCTGATCGCCGCGCAGGCCGCCGCCGCGAGGACGGCCTCGACCGTCACCGT
>JBLNAW010000363.1:0-5296 GCA_050259555.1 Solirubrobacterales bacterium | reverse complement strand
GCGTACCTCTGGTCCTTCGTGGATGGGAGCCCGATCGTCGGCAGGTGGGCGAGCATGTGGGACATCCCCGCCGAGACCGCCGAGTCGCGGGCGATGAGCAAGGATCTGAAGCGGCGCGGGTTCCGGTTCGTCGGGCCGACCGTCTGCTACGCGTTCATGCAGGCGGCCGGGCTGGTCAACGACCACGTCGAGGACTGCTACCGATACCGGGAGATCCTCGGCCGCCGAGGTGTAGCACGACGTCCCAGAGGGTAACGTTCGCGCATGCTGACGCTCCCGACGTCTCGCCATCTCAAGCTGTGGCTCGACGAGGCCGGCCGCGCCCTCGAGCGCGGTACGGATGAGGCTCGACTCTGGCTCGCGACGCCGACGGGGAGGCGGATCCGGGCGCTCGCGGCACAGGTCCTGATCGTCGGCGCGCCGTTCGCGTTGCGGCATCCCTTCTTCAAGACCCCCGTCGGCCGGTTGATCGAGGTCGCCGGCGGTGCCGCGCTCCTCATGAAGGTCGCCGAGCTGATCCGCGACTGGGAGCCCGAGGAGCTTGGGACCATCGCCTCCTAGCCAACGCGCGCTTTCGCACCGCCGATGAGGCTCGGATAGGCTCCTGGGTCGATGACCTACGACGTCGTGGTGGTCGGGGCCGGGGTGCACGGTGCGAGCGCTGCGTTCCACCTCGCCTCGCGAGGTGTGCGGACGCTGGTGCTCGACCCGCGAGGTCCGGCGGGCGGGCCCACCGGTCGCTCGAGCGCGATCTGCCGCGCCTACTACACGAACGCCTTCCTCGCCGACGTCGCACGGGAGAGCATCGCGATGGTCCGCGACTTCCCCGAGCACACGGGCCGCGAGAGCGGCTTCCGGCAGACCGGCCTCCTCGTCCTGCACCCCCCGGAGGACGAGCCGACCGTCCGCGAGGTCGTCCCTCGGCTCAACGAGCAGGGCATCCCGACCGATCTGCGCACGCCGCAGGACATCCTGGAGGAGTTCCCCGCGTTCGACCTCACGGGGATCGCGCTCGGCGCCCACGAGCGGGACGCCGGCTACGCCGACCCGGTGCTCGTCACCCAGGGGATGCTCGAGCGCGCGCGAGAGCTCGGCGCCGAGATCCGCCACGGGGCGGTGACCGAGCTCGCCCCCGACGGCTCGACCTGGGCGCTCACGATCGACGACGGCTCGCGCGAGGCCGCGATGCGGGTGCTGATCGCCGCGGGACCGTGGACGAAGCGGCTCGCGGCGCAGGTCGGCGCCGACCTGCCCCTCACGATCGAGCGCCACATCGTCGCGACCTTCGGCTGGGGCGGGGCCGAGCCGATGCCCGCCCACGCCGACCTCCCGAACGGGTACTACTTCCGCCCCGAGGGCGACGAGCTCTTCCTGATGGGCCCGCTCCACGAGGAGCCCAACGTCGATGCCGACGACTACCCTGAGGCGCTCGCGGACCCCGAGGGCGCCGACCTCGCCGAGCGCGTGATCCGCCGCGTCCCCGCGCTCGAGCGGGCCGAGGCTCGAGGCGGGTGGGCGAGCCTGTACGACGTCAGCCCCGATTGGCAGCCCGTCATCGGCGAGATCGCGCCCGGCGTGTTCGTCGACGCGGGGACGAGCGGCCACGGCTTCAAGCTCGCGCCGGCGCTCGGGCGGCACGTCGCCGACCTCGTCCAGGGCGCGGACGTCGATGCCGGGCTCGGACAGTTCCACCCGCGCCGGTTCGCCGAGCATCACGAGCTCGACGCGGGCTACGGCAGCGCGCGGATCCTCGGCTGACGCGAGGCCGCTCGAGGCATCAGGCTCCGCCGCTCGTGAGCGTGAGCTCGACACGCGCGATCGAGTCCTCGTAGTGCTGGACCCAGATCGTCTGCGTGAGGGGATCGAACGCGTACGACTGACCCCCCATCTCCTCGAACGCGTCCTTGTCCTCGATCGTCCCGGTCGCGACGACGGTCCCCGACGCGTCGACGTGCCAGATCGCGTGGCCGGCACCAGCCGAGGAGACGATCCACACCCCGCCCGCTCCGTCGGAGACGAAGGGGCCGGTGCAGCAGCCGGGGCCCGGGCGGACCGGGTCGCCCACGAGGTTCCCCGAGGCGGCGTCGAAGCGCTGCACGCCGTCCTTCGTGCGGAACCAGAGCGTGTCCGACTGGATCGCGGGGATGTACGTCGACTCCGAGAGCGGGATCTGCTCGACGACGGTGCCCGTGTCCACGTCGATCCGGTAGAGCGTCGTGACCTCGATGGGCCCGTGAGCATCCGGCGCGGTTCCGAGGACCCAGGCCGACCCGCCGGCGACGAACACCGTCTGCGACCACTGCCCGGGCACCGGGGCGCGCCAAGCGATCCGGTGCGTCGCGATGTCCACCTTCGCGAGCTCGAGCGTGGTCTCGGCCCCCTGCAGGAACGACAGCTCGTAGAGGTGATCGCCCTCGACCCAGAGGTCGGCACCGAACTCGACGTCCGGGACCACGATCTCGTCGACGACCGCATCGGTGGACGGATCGACCTTCGTGATCAGCGCGTCGCAGCATCCCGAGCCTCGCCCGGTCTGCCCGATGGTCCAGACGTACCCTCCCCCAACGGCGAGCCCTGCCCCGCCGAACTCCCAGCCGGGGAGCGAGCGCACCGGGATGCGCGCGACGATCCGACCTGTGGCCGGGTCGATGCGGACGAGATCGCCCTCGGTCGAACCGTCGTTCCGAGGCGCCGTCGCCCAGATGCCGCCCTCGCCGGCGGCGACGGCGCTCGGGAACTCGGCGACGCCGGTCGTGGTGGTGACCCGGACCTCGACCGCGGCGGGCTCGAGCGGCGAGGCCACGGTCCCGGCAGGGATGGGCTGCCACGCGATGTCGCCGGCCACCCCGTACCGGGGGGCGTCCGCGATCGGCATCGCACCGGTGCCGTCGGGGTGCATCACGTACAGGGCGTCCTCGGGGCTGTAGTCATCGACCGTCATGTTGCCGACGAAGGCGATGAGGGTCCCGTCCGGCGACCAGACCGGATCGTCGACGTACCCCGCCCCCGTGCCGCCGAGGATCATGTGCTCGTCCGAGCCGTCGGCGTTCACGACCCAGATCCCCCAGTCCTCGTTCCGGATCGCGGCGAACACGAGCTTCGAGCCATCGGGTGACCAGCTCGGCCAGAAGTCGCTCCCGCCGCTCGAGCTCGAGATCCGTCGAACGTCGGTGCCGTCGGGGTTCATCGTGTAGATGCCCTCGGACGTGCCCGATGCGGGATCGCCCTCGCGCACGAACGCGATCCTCGAGCCGTCGGGCGACCACGAAGGCATGAACTCACCTGCGGGATCGTCCGTCAGGCGCACGGCGTTCGAGCCGTCCGCGTCCATGACGTAGATGTCGGTCGGACACCGGAACTCGTGCGGGAACCCGGCCTCGCACCCCTCGATCGTCAGGTCGTCCCGCGTGCTCGAGAACGCGATCCTCGACCCGTCCGGTGACCACACCGGCCACGAGTCGTTCACGCCGTCCGTAACGGGGACGGCGTCGGTCCCATCGGGGTCGGCGGTGACGAGGCCGTTCGGCGCGTCGTCGTACGCGATCCGTGACCCGTCGGGCGAGAACGACATCCGCGCGTAGCGCGGTCCCGCATCGATCGGGAAGACGGTCGCGCGGGCCGTGCCGTCGGCGAGGATGGAGTCGATCCAACTCCCTCCATCCCTACCGCCGATCCGGAAGTAGATCGCGCCGTTCATCTTCGGCGCGAGCGCCGTCATCGGCGGGCTCGCGGTCGGTGCCGGCTCGGCGGGGAGCGGCTGCCAGGACGGGTAGGTCGCTTCGGTGGGCAGCCCCTGGATCGGTTCGGGGTCCGAGCCCTCGGTGTCGGTCACGAACAGCCCCTCATGGTCGCTCCCGACGGTCGCCATGAACACGATCCGGCTGCCGTCGGGCGACCACGCGGGCGCCTGCGCGCCGGGAAGGTCCGTGAGCACCTTCGGGTCGGTCCCGTCGACCCCCATCACAACCAGGCCGAACCCGCGGGCGTCCTCGGTCGAGCGGACCAGGGCGAGCGACCTGCCGTCCGGCGACCATGCCAGATCGATCGCCCACCGCGCCTCTTGGACACCGACCGTCCGGACGTCGCCCCTACCGTCGGCCGGCCACACCATCACGCTGGCCGGGACGACCGCTCCGGCGCCCGACCGCCGCACGAACGCGATCTGCGTGCCGTCCGGCGACCACGCGGGCGAAGCATCGCGGATGCACTCGTCGGGGCCGCAGTTCGTGAATGCCGCCGGATCCGAGCCGTCCGCGTTCATCGTCCAGATCTGGTCGGCCTGCCCGGGGACGGAACGCACGTAGGCGAGCCTCGTGCCGTCCGGCGACCACGCCGGCGCCGAGCTCGAGCCCGGGCCCTCGGTGATCGCGCGCCGATCGGCTCCGTCCGCCTCCATCACCCAGATATCCGTCCCGGCCGCCCCCCCGTCAGCCTGGAACCCTTGAACGACGAACGCGATCCGCTCGCCGTCGGGCGACCACACGGGATCGGTCGGCACCTCGAGTTCGGGTAGCTGCGTGAGCGTCTGGAGCCCGGTGCCGTCGGGCTCGACCGAGTAGATCTGCCACGTGCTCCCGTCGAACCCGGCGAACGCGATCTTCCCGTTCGCCGTCGGCGTCGCCGGCCGAGCGGCCGAGTGCCGGAAGGCCATCGCGGCGCCGAACGTCGCGGCGGCGGCGAGCACGAGCGCGACCACACCGGCGACGATCCGCCGGCCGGCGGGTGGTTGAGGGGGCGGCCCGGGGCGGCGCGTCGAGGCGTCGGGCCACAGGTCGGGCGAGCTCGAGCGCTCGAGCGACCGGAAGCGCTCCTCGAGGTCAGCCATCGTCGTCCTCCAGGAGCTCGCGCAGGCGCCGGCGGCCTCGGAGCAAGTGGACCTTCACCGCTCCGGGCGTGGAGCCGAGGATCTCCGCGATCTCCTTCACCGGGTAGCCCGCCGCGTGGTGGAGGACGACCGCCGCGCGCTGCTTCGGCGAGAGCCGCGCGAGCGCCGCCACGAGCTCGCGCGCGGGCTCCTCCATCTCGTAGGACCCCTCGACGAGCAGGGGCGCCGACCGACGCCGTTCGCGGAGCATGCCGGCCGCGAGGAGGAACACCACCCGCCACAGCCATCGCTCGGGGTCGCGGATCTCGGTCCCCCGGCGCAGTGCCTGCGCGAACCCCTCGGCCACCGCATCACTCGCCACCTCCGGATCGCCGGCGAACGCGAGCACCGCGCGCCACATCGCGGCGCCCCGCTCTCGGTACAGGCGCTCGAGTTGCTCGTCGCGCTCGACGCCCGCCGGCGCTCGGTCCA
>JBLNAW010000362.1:0-3050 GCA_050259555.1 Solirubrobacterales bacterium | reverse complement strand
CGGTCATGACGACCATGACGGCGGGGACCCACAGGCCGAACCGCCGATGGAGCCACACGGTCGCCGGCGCGATCGCGACGACGACGAGGTAGAACGCGAGGAACCACAACGGGCCGAACGGGAGCGTCGCGGCCGGCGGGTACATCCCGCGGAGCATCTTCGTGTCTCCCCACAGCGTGAGACCGGTCGGCGCCCCGGTGTCCGTGAGGTGCAGCACCACCTGCACGACGAGCCACACGCCGACGAACACCAGCGATGGGCGAAGGAGCCGCCATGCGCGGCTGCGCACGAACGCCCCGTTCGACTCGCCGCGTCGGTGGAACGCGTCGAGCGTGATGAGGTTCGAGAACCCGCCGACGAAGAAGAAGATCGGCATCACCTGGAACAGCCACGTTCCGAGCCACATCCCCGCCGTGACGCCGACGGCGCTGTGGACCCCGATGACCCCGTTCCTCCAGTAGATGAGGCCGATGAACCAGTGGCCGAAGACCACCGCGCAGATGCTCGCGGCGCGAAGGAAGTCGACCGTGCGATCGCGGGTCGACGGCGTGTTCGCGGCCAGCTCGTCGAGGCGGCTCGAGGCCATGGCTCCCCCCCTCGGGAGGAACCGTACCCCTACCAGCGCTCGCGGTGAACGAGCTCCTCGAGCGGCACGCGCTCGCCCTCCGCCGTCGGCCGGTGCTGCGGGTAGCCGAACGAGAGCAGGTAGTCGCAGCGCCATCCGTCCGGGTAGCCGAGGAGCTCCCGGGCGCGCGACTCGTCGTAGACGGCCGCGTGGACCGAGCCCACGCCCTCGGCCCAGGCCGCGAGCTGGAGGTTCTGCGCGCACTGCCCGAGGTCGAAGGCGATCGACTCGCGCCGCCACCCCTCCTCGGCCTCGGGCGTGATCAGCGCGACGACCGCCGCGGCGCCGGCGGCGTGACCCGCGTAGTCGCCGATCCCGGCGAGCTCGCGCAGGTGATCGCGGTCGGTGCAGACCACGAACGCCCAGCGCTGCTCGTTCATCGAGGACGGCGCCCGGTGCCCGGCCTCGAGGATGCGCTCGAGCACGTGGGCCGGGATCGGGCGATCGTCGAAGTGACGGATCCCGCGGAGCGAGCCGATCGTCTCGTGGACGTCCATGCCAGGGGGAGTCTACGTCGGGCATGATGTCGGCATGGACCAGGTCTCCCCGCTCCGGGACGACGCGAACGCCGGCTCGATCGTCCTGATCACCGGCGGCGGGACCGGGCTCGGGCGGGAGATCTCCCGGGAGTTCGCGCGGACGGGCGCGTCGCTCGTATTGGCGGGACGGCGGCCGGAGCCGCTCGAGGAGACCCGCGCCGAGCTCGAGGCCGCCGGCGCCGAGGTCCTGGCGGTGCCGGCCGACGTCCGCGAGCCTGAGCAGGTCGAGACCCTCGTCGAGGCCGCGCTCGAGCGGTTCGGCAGGATCGACGTGCTGGTGAACAACGCGGGGGGGCAGTTCGTCGCCACGCCCGAGAACATCTCGGCGAAGGGGTGGCGCGCGGTCCATCGCCTGAACGTCGATGCGGTCTTCGACCTCACGAGGACCGTTGCGACCCGCTCGATGATCCCGAACATGGGTGGGCTCGTGGTGTTCATCGGCTTCAGCCCTCGGCGCGGGATCCCGTTCATGGTGCACTCTGCGGCTGCCCGCGCAGCGCTCGAGAACCTCGCCGGCGGCCTCGCGATCGAGTGGAGCCGATATCGGATCCGCGCCGTGTGCGTCTCGACGGGCGCGATCGACACCGAGGCGTTCCGCGCGTACGGGCCCGAGTTCGTCGAGGAGGCGCTGCGGACGACCCCGCTCGGCCGCCTCGTCCCGCCCGAGGAGGTCGCGGCGCTCATCGCGTTCCTCGCGACGCCCGCGGGCGCCTCGATCACCGGGACGACGATCGTGGTGGACGGCGGGAACGACGCGTGGGGTCTCGGCTACCCGCCGCCACAGCCCGCAGGCTGACCGGTCAGCGGCCTCGGAAGCGCGGGTCGCGGTCCTCCTCGAAGGCCGCGGTCGCCTCGGCGTGATCCTCGGTCTGCGAGAGCACCCCGTAGGCGAGACGCTCGATCAGCAAGCCGGCCTCGCGCGAGGACCCTGCCGCGGCGTCGATCGCTTGCTTCGCCACCTCGACCGCGCGCGGCGGCAAGGCCGCGAGCTCGCCCCCGAGTTCGATCGCGCGCCCCGATGCCCGCCCCTCGGGGACCACGAGCGTGACGAGCCCCCAGCCGAGCGCCTCCTCGGCACCGAACCGATCGCGGAGCAGGAGCAGCTCCTTCGCCCTGGTCGGACCCACCGCTCGAACGAGCCGGTGCGTGCCACCGGACGACGGCACGATCCCGATCCCGACTTCGGGCAGACCGAACACCGCCGTCTCGTCGGCAACGCGGAAGTCGCAGGCGAGCGCGAGCTCGAACCCCCCGCCGAGGCAGTAGCCGTGGATCGCAGCGATCGTCGGTTGTCGCAACGCCGCGACCCGCTCGTACACGCCCCCGGTCTCGCCGTAGTACGCGAGGATCGCCGCGGCCGACTGCTCCCGCATCTCGTGGATGTCGGCGCCCGCCGAGAACGCTCGCCCCGCCGCCTCGATCACGACGGCGGCGCACGTGCGGACCTCCTCCGACGACAGCGCCGTCCCGAGCGCGTCCTCGACCGCCGTCGAGAGCGCGTTCAGCTTCTCGGGACGGTTCAGGGTGAGGACGGCCACCGCGCCCTCGCGGCGCACACGCACGAGCGACTCACCCATGCACGATCACCGTCCTGAGCTCCTCGCCCCGCTCGAACAGCGCGAGCGCGTCGTTGATCCGCTCGAGGGGCATCCGCTGCCCGATCAGCGGCTCGAGACGGAGGTCGCCGCTCGCGACGAGACCCGCGAGCATCGGGAAGTCCCGGGGCGGGACCGTCGAGCCGTACCACGACCCGGTCACGGTCCGCTCCTCGTACACCATCGTGAGCGCGTCGAGCGACACCCGCGCCTCGGGCGGCGCCATGCCGACGAGCACCGCGGTCCCGCCGGACCCGGTCACGCGCGTGGCGAGCTCGATCGTCTCGGCTC
>JBLNAW010000361.1:0-3601 GCA_050259555.1 Solirubrobacterales bacterium | reverse complement strand
AGCCCCGGGGTGTTCGAGGGGCCCGGCGAGCGGGAGGCGAGGCTCAGACGGTCAGGACGTGCGGCGGTCGGCGGCCCACGAGGAGCCCTCGTGCATCTTCTTCGTGAAGGACTTCATCTCGGTCGCGACGGCGACGGCCTCGGCGTAGTGGGTGAACGTCCGGTGCGCGGTCGTCGCGACGCCGATCGAGATCGTGATCAGCGGGAAGAGCTGACTCTCACCGCGACGGTTCACGACCTCGATCCCGCCGCGCTCGCGGTCGGCGTCGTCGTAGAGATCGGCGATCTGCGAGTCGAACCGCGCGATCACCGCCTCGGAGAGCTCCACCGCCTGCCCCGCGTCGCACACGATCACGAAGTCGTCGCCGCCGACGTGACCGACGAAGGCCGACTGCCCGGCGACGTCGAGGACGACGTCCTGGAGCAGCCGTCCGGTCACCTGGATCACCTGATCTCCGCGCATGAAGCCGTAGAAGTCGTTGTAGGCCTTGAAGTGGTCGAGATCGGCGTACAGGACCGCGAACTGCGCGCTTGCGAGGCAACGCTGCTCGATCTCCTCGGCGATCCGGACGTTCCCGGGCAACCCCGTCAGCGGTGACTGGGCACGCATCTCGCGCGAACGACGCAGCGCCCCGCGGATCCGCGCGAGCAGCTCGGGCGTGTCGAACGGCTTCACGATGTAGTCGTCCGCGCCGACCGCGAACCCCTCGAGCTTGTCCGCCGACAGGCCGCGCGCCGTGAGCATGATCACGCTCACCGAGGCCGTCCGGCTGTCCTGCCGCAGGTTCCGCGTCAGCTCGAAGCCGTCCATGTTCGGCATCATCACGTCGGCCAGGACGAGCTCGGGGCACCGTTCGCGCGCGAGCTCGAGGGCGCGCTGTCCGTCGTTCGCCACGCGGACGTCGTAGCCGGCGGCGCGCAGCTCGATCTCGAGCAGGCGGGCGATGAAGGGGTCGTCGTCGACGACCAGGATCGACTCTCCGACCGGCGAGTCGAACAGGCCGTCTGCGCTCCGCTCCTCGGACGCCATCAGGGCGGTCTCCTGATCCATCTCGAAGGGCATCGGCACGCACCCGCCCGAGGTTGAAGGGGGCCGGACGCCCGGCCGCGGGCATGACACGATAGGGAACCGCAGGGCGAGGAGGGTACGCGATGGAGGTCCTGGATTCCTTCCTGGACGCGGTCGGCGACACGCCGCTCGTGCGCCTGCGCTCGGTCACCCGTGGGGTCCGGCCGAGCGTGCTCGCGAAGCTCGAGATGCTGAACCCGGGCGGGAGCGTGAAGGACCGGATCGGCCTGCGGATGATCGAGGCCGCCGAGCGCGAGGGCCTGCTCGAACCGGGCGGGACGATCGTCGAGCCGACCTCGGGGAACACGGGGCACGGGCTCGCCATCGCGGCGGCGATCCGCGGCTACAAGTGCATCTTCGTCATGCCCGACAAGATGAGCCAGGAGAAGATCGCGCTCCTGCGCGCGTACGGTGCCGAGGTCGTCATCACGCCGACCGCCGTCGCACCGGACTCCCCCGAGTCCTACTACCGCGTCGCCGACCGCCTCACGGAGGAGATCCCCGGCGCCTTCCAGCCGAACCAGTACTTCAACCAGGAGAACCCGGCGGCCCACTACGAGACGACGGGCCCCGAGATCTGGCGCCAGACCGAGGGGCGGATCGACGCGTTCGTGTGCGGCGTGGGCACCGGCGGCACGATCACCGGGGCGGCTCGCTACCTGAAGGAGCGCAAACCCGACCTCCTCGTCGTGGGGGCCGACCCCGAGGGGTCGATCTACTCGGGCGGGGTGCACCCCTACCTCACCGAGGGCATCGGTGAGGACTTCTGGCCCGAGACGTTCGACCCGGCCCTCGTCGACCGATGGGTCCGCGTGTCCGACGGCGAGGCCTTCCGGATGGCTCGGCGCGTCACGCGCGAGGAGGGCATCCTCGTCGGCGGCTCATGCGGCACGGCCGTGGTCGCCGCGCTGCAGGTGGCCGCCGATCTCGACGAGACGAAGGTCGTGGTGGTGATCCTGCCGGACACCGGCCGCAACTACCTCTCGAAGGTGTACTCCGACCCGTGGCTGCTGCAGTACGGGCTGCTGGACCGGCCCGAGGTCCTGCGCGTCGAGCAGGTGCTCTCCGCCAAGCACGGCGAGGTGCCGACGCTCGTCACGGTGAATGCCCGCGACAAGGTGCGCCAGGCGATCGACGTGTTGCAGGAGTACGGGATCTCCCAGGCGCCCGTCGTGCGCGAGCCCTCGGACGACGTCACGCAGGTGGTGGGCTCGATCCAGGAGCGGGCGCTCCTCGACCGCATCTTCCGCGACCCTGACGCGCTCCAGGCCGACGTCGCCGAGGTGATGGGGCCGCCGATCCCCCTGGTCGAGTCCGGCGATCCCGTCGAGGTCGCGTTCGCCGAGCTCCAGCGCCAGCCGGCGGTGCTCGTCTCGGGCGCCGGCAGGGCCCTCGGCGTCCTCACGCGGAGCGACCTGCTCGAGTTCCTCGCCCACCGGCCGAGGACCGCGTAGCCCGCCCGTGCGAGCGCTCGGCGTCGACGTCGGGGTCCGCAAGGGGCTCGACCTCGTCCTGCTCGGCGCCGATCGAACGATCCTCGACACGCATCGTCACGCGCGGCCCGAGGACCTCACCGCGCTCGTCGCGGACCTCGGCCCCGAGGTCGTCGCGATCGACTCGCCACCGACGTGGGCGAGCTCGGGGCGCTCGCGCCTGACGGAGCGCGAGCTCCGGTGGTTCGGGATCCAATGCTTCAACACGCCGAGCGACGAGCGGATGGGCGAGCACCCGTTCTTCGAGTGGATGACCGTCGGGTTCGCCGCCTTCCGGGCGATCGAGCAGCGGTTCCCGCGCTACCGCGGCGGGAAGGTGAACGGGTCCGCGATCGAGGTCTTCCCGCACGCCTCGGCGGTGGTGCTCGCGGGGTGCCTACCACCGAAGGGCATCTCGCCGCACGCGTGGCGCCGGCGGGTGCTGCACGAACGCGGCGTCGATGCCGACGCCCTGCGCTCGGCCGACCAGGTCGATGCCGCGCTCGCGGCGCTCACCGGGTTGTTCGCGCTGGAGCGGCGGTTCAGCGCGCCGGGTGACCCTCGCGAGGGGCAGATCGTGGTGCCGACGATCACGCTCCCCGCACACCCGTTCCGGCGGGGCGAGCTGCCGAAGGAGCACGACGAGCAGCCGCCGCTGCCGGGCATGGGCCGATGCGCGTGTGGGGACCCCGGGTGCGCGGCCCTCACCGCGAGCGAGTTCGCGCCGGGACACGATGCCAAGCGCAAGTCCGCGTTGTGGCGTCGGGCCCGGGCCGGGCAGGAGGCCCTCGAGGAGCTGGAGGAGCGAGGATGGGCGATCCCCCCCGAGATGCGCTGAGGTTCGAGACCCGGGCGATCCACGTCGGGCAGGAGCCCGACGAGCCCTTCGGCGCCGTCAACGTCCCGATCTACCAGACCTCCACCTACGCGCAGCCTGCGGTGGGCGAGCCGAAGCGCTTCGACTACGCGCGCGGCGGGAACCCGACGCGCGAGGCGTTCCAGATCGCGCTCGCCTCGCTCGAGTGTGGAGCCCACGGGATCGCGTTCGCCTCGGGCCTCGG
>JBLNAW010000360.1:0-7969 GCA_050259555.1 Solirubrobacterales bacterium | reverse complement strand
GCGTACGTGACGAGCTCGAGCGGGGGCGGCGACGTGACCGGGCTGGCGCCCGACGTGGACGCGGTGCTCCCTCGCGACCTGCGGTTCGGCGTCGCGAACTCGGCCGACGAGGTCCGCAGGGTCGTGCGCGAGCTGATCCACGGCGGCGCCGACGTCATCAAGGTGATCGCGACGGGCGCCGTCCTCACCGAGGGCACGGTCCCGGGCGCCCCCGAGTTCGCCGAGGCCGAGATCCGCGCGGCCGTGGAGGAGGCGGCACTCTACGGTGTGCACGTCGCCGCCCACGCCCACGGCGCCGAGGGCATCAAGCGCGCGATCCGCGCGGGTGTCCGCTCGATCGAGCACGGCTCGCTCATGGACGACGAGGCGATCGACATGCTCGCCGAGACCGGGACGTACCTGGTCGCCGACGTCTGGTTCGGCGACTGGATCGAGGAGCAGGGCAGCCTCCACGAGTGGTCGAAGGACGTGCTCCGCAAGAACGAGGAGACGACCGAGGCGCAGCGGCTGGGGTTCTCGAAGGCCGTGAAGGCCGGCGTGAAGCTCGCGTTCGGCACCGACAGCGGCGGGTATCCCCACGGGATGAACGCGAAGCAGTTCGCGTACCAGGTCCGCTGCGGCCAGACGCCGATCGAGGCCATCCGGAGCGCCACGCTCGTGGCCGCGGAGCTCCTCGGCTGGCAGGATCGGGTCGGCGCGCTCGAGGCCGGCCGGTTCGCCGACCTCATCGCCGTCGACGGCGATCCGCTCGAGGACGTGGACGCCTTGACAGACGTCGCCGTCGTGGTGAAGGGCGGCGAGGTGGTGAAGCGCCCGGCCCCCTGAGCCGCTCCCGGGCCGCGGCGGTAGTCTTCGTGGCGTCGGACGAAGGAGACGAACGCATGAAGACCTGCCCGTACTGCGCCGAGGAGATCCAGGACGCGGCGATCCGGTGCCGCTACTGCCAGAGCTGGCTGGTGGCCGAGGTCCCCGCCGGCGCCGACACGCCGCCGACCGACGTCGTCGTCCACGAGCCGAAGCCCGCCGAGGTGTGGGCCGCGCCCGAGCCCTCGACCGCGGCGGTGACCGAGCCCTCGACCGCGGCCGTGACTGAGCCGGTCATCGCTGCCGCGGCCACGTCCGCCGCGGCGACCCCCGCCGAGCCAGAGGCGACCGGCCTCACCTCGGTCACCCCCGCCGAGGGGGTCACCTCCGCGACCTCGGCCACGCAGGCGGCGCCGACCGAGAAGATCGAGTTCACGCACTCGGGCGAGCGCTACCTGCTCGGCTACACGGAGGCCTTCTTCGGGATCTGGGACCGGCAGTCGCCGGCCGCGCCGGCCGAGCGGTTCCCTCGGACGGACGACGGCTGGCGTGACGTTTGGCAGCGCTACGTGGCCATCGAGACCAACTGGATGGACCTGCGCACCGGCCAGCGTTCGCCGTAGCTCGAGCGGCGACCGCCGCCTCCCTTCCCTCACCGCCGGCACCTCGGACGCGGGTCGTTCGGCCGGCTCGCGAGGCTCGGCGTCGGGTCTAGGTTCGCTCCGACCACGACCTGGAGGTGGATCGGATGCATCGAGCGGCTGCTTCGGTGTTGGTGCTCGCGCTCCTCGCGATCGGCGTCCCCGCGACGGCGAACGTCCCTGACGCATTCAGTGCGTGCGGGTCGGACTCGCGGACCGGCGAGTGCACCAGGCTCGTCGACGTCGGGTTCGGACAGACCGTGTACCTGAAGGGGAAGGTGGACCCGCCACACGCGGACCTGACCGCGGGCGTCTGGCACAAGGGGCCGTTCGAGGGCGACGTCTGGGAGCGGTGGGCCACGGTGGAGATCTCGGCGAGCGGGGTCATGCGGTACCGGTGGGAGACGACGCAAGCGGACGGCGCGCAGGAGTCCCCGCACTTCGTGCAGTTCCGGATCAAGGGCCACGGCGTGAGCAACCGCGTGAAGGTGCGCGTCTGGCTCGGGGAGTGAGATCCGGCCGCTGACACCGACCCCCGTCCTCCCTACAGCCGCTGGGACGTTCGCCCCACTTGTCGGCTCGAGCCGGAAGCACGAACGTTCGGGGGAACCAGACGAGAGGTTGGTCGATGCGCGCATACCCACTCGTAACGCTCGCGGGGCAAGAGCTCAACAACACCGTCGATGTGGAGTCGTTGAGGGCGCAGATCGCTCCCCTCATCGATGCGTTCCTCGAGCTGTTCGACGGTGCGCGGGCGAAGGGTGCGGGTGAGCTGCACCGTCTCGAGCTCGGACTGACGGTGACGCAACGTGGTGCGGTTGCGTTCGCCGCGGGGGACGCGAACCGATCGCTGACGCTGACCTTCGAAACCAGGCAGCGGACGCCCAGCACCCGGTCGTCGACCTCCCGATCGAGCGCCGCCAAGAAGCTCGACCTCGTGAAGGTCGACTGAGCTGTTCCACCGGGTCGGCCGGGAGCGCGCCCGATGCGAGCACTGACCCTGATGCACCGTGGGCATCGCGTCGATCCGCGGTGGCGGGCGACCGGAGATGACGCGGGGCTCGGCCGCCGCCTCCTCGAGATCCTCGGGGAGCCCGCCGCACGCGAGCTCTTGGGGGTGCTCGAGCGGAGCGACGAGGACCGTGCCGCGCTGGTCCGTCGGCTCCGCGAGAGCGAGCGCGGCCGGACGCTCGCGGACCTCCTCGCCGACATCGGCGCCGACCCCGACGACCTCGTGCGGCTCCGGCTGATCGGTGCGCTCGAAACCGTGCTCGGGTGATCGGCAGTCTTCTCGTCGCATCGCCCCCTCGAGCCCCACCACCAAGGAACCGCGATCGCCGGGGATTGCCCTCGAACCTCCCTGCGGTCATGCTGGGATGGGTGGTGACGATGAGGACGAGGGGCGTCGGGGCTGGCCTGACCGCGCTGGTGGTGCTCTCCATCCTGATACCCGCGGTGGCGTCGTCGGCTCAGGACGTGCGCTTCCGACACTACCGGGGCAGGACGCCCGAAGGCGACGAGCTGAGGGTAACGACCTACACACTGGACGGCACGACGAAGCTCTACCGACTGTTCTACGAGGCGACCCTCGGATGCGAGGATGGCACCGAGACCTGGGTCGGGCAGGGGTTCAGCCATGCCGCGTACCCGACGCCTCCGGATCGGATCGACCACGACGATGTGTGGACCTTCGAGGCGCTGCACATCCACGGTCGGCTCGGCGTGCGCGGCGGCTCGGGGACCTTCTCCTACGCCTTCCCGATGCTCACGGCCGACGAGCAGGCCCAACTCTGCACGACGGGGGAGCGCACCTGGGATCTCCGTCGTGTCGCTGCGGAACGAAAGAGCCTTCCCGCCGAAGGACGGATACGGATCACCTCGGGGCCCGGAGGGGCGTCGCACATCGCTGCCACATCCGAGCCGGATCGTGGGACGGGGATCGCCGTCACGCCGTCCGAGATCTCGACCGAGGGATCCCCGCTGCGCCGGTACCGAGGACGATCGTCCCAAGACTTCCGGATGACCGTGTGGACGCAGGAGGTGGACTCGGCCATCGAACTCCGCCGGTTCCGCTTGGGGTGGAACCTGACCTGCGAGGATGGCACGGGATCCTTCTGGCGCTCCTTCCTCCCCTTGTTCCCCTTCTTCCCCGTCACATCGCCTCTCGGCCGGCTCGACTTCGATAGCGTGGGAGGGCAGCAGGCGCTCCACGTCCGCGGGCGGCTCGGCACGCACGGTGGATCCGGGGCGATCACGGTTGCGGTCGCCGTGCTGACGGCCGACGAGCAGGCACAGGTCTGCGGCACGGCGGACCTGACCTGGCGCCTGTGGAGGATCGACGCCGGCGCGCGCATCCTGCCCTAGGCGGGTCCCTCAGCCTGCGAACGCGGCCCGACCTGCGGAGCGGGCGACGGGAATCGAACCCGCACCACCAGCTTGGAAGGCTGGAGCTCTACCATTGAGCTACGCCCGCGAGTTCCGTCGAGAAGCCTAGCAGCGGCCTGCGCTCAGACGATCAGCCGGGCGAGGGCCGTCGTCACGGCCGCGACCAACACGACGACGATCATCGGCGCCTTGCGCCAGAGCGCGATGCCGGCCGCCGCGAGTCCGATCAGCCGAGCGTCGAGCACGAGTGCGCGCTCGGCGCCGAACGCCTGGACCGCGACGAGCGCCGAGAGCAAGGCGGGCGCCAGGAGCTCCACGATGCCGGTCAGTCGCTCGGGCAAGGCGCGCCCACCCAGGACGACCGGACCCAGCGCCTTCAGCCCGACCGTGCCGAGCCCGATGACGGCGACCGCCACCCAGATCCCGCTCAAGATCGCCGGATCCCCAGCAGGCAGGCGGCGCTCGCCGCGATGATCGGAACACCCGCCGGTGCGACGGGCACGAGCACGAGCGCGATCGCGGCGCCGAGGAGCGCGGCCGCGAGCGTCCGCCACTCGCGGATCTGCGGCACGACGAGCGCGAGGAACAGCGCGGGGAAGGCCGCATCGAGCCCGAGCTTCTCGGGGTCCGCGAGCACGTCTCCGAAGAGCGCGCCGATCGCCGTCCCGCCGACCCACGCCACGTAGAGCGTGAGGCCGGCGCCGACGAGCATCCGCGGGTTGTATCGGCCGTGGCCCTCGGCGGCGATCGCCCACGACTCGTCGACGACGAGCTGGGCGTGGACGAGCCGCGACCACCACGCCCCGCCGAGGTACGGCGCGACGGTGACACCGATCGGCCCGTACCGAGCGTTCAGCAGCAGCGCCGAGGTGATCGCGGCGGCCACGGTCCCGCCCGAGCCGAGCACCGAGACCGTCGCGAACTGCGCCGAGCCGGCGAACGTCGTCGCCGACATCAGGATCGGGGCGGCCCATCCCCAGCCCTCGGCATGGGCGAGCAAGCCGAAAGACACGCCGAACGCGACGACGGCGACCGCGAGCGGCGCGGCCGCCCGCGCGCCGTCTCGATGCCCTCGCTCCGCCGGCGGGGTCGGATCCATCGCGCTGGGACGGTAGCAGCGACGGGCCCGCCTTCGATAGCGTGGGACCGTGGACATCCCGTTCCGGATCGTCGACGTGTTCTGCGAGCGCCCGTTCGAGGGCAACCAGCTCTGCGTCGTGCCCGAGCCCGGAGATCTCGACGCCGAGGCGATGCAGACGCTCGCCCGCGAGATCGGTTTCAGCGAGACCACCTTCGTGACCGAGGCGGCAGGCGATCGGTACTCGATGCGGATCTTCACGCCGGGCCAGGAGCTGCCGTTCGCCGGGCATCCCACGATCGGCACGGCGTTCGTGCTCGCCACCGAGGGCCGGATCTCGTCGCCGGCCACGCAGGTCGTCGCCGCGGGCGAGTACCCGGTCGAGGTCGATCTCGCCACAGGCCGCGCGCGGATGCGGCAGCTCCCGCCGATCTTCGGCGACGTCTACGAGGACCGCGCCCTGGCGGCCCGAGCGGCGGGGCTCGAGCCGGGCGACCTCCGCGACGAGGTCCCCATGCAGCTCGTCTCGACGGGTCTCGCCCACCTCATAGTGCCGGTGCGAGACCTCGAGACCCTGCGACGCGCCTCACGCGACGAGGGACGGGTCGGCGAGGTCTGCCGGGCCACCGAAGGGGAGTCGATGTACCTGTTCGCCGAGACCGCCGACGGCGTGACGGCGCGGATGTTCGACTGGGAGCACGGCGTCGGCGAGGACCCCGCGACGGGATCCGCGGCCGGACCGCTCGGCGCGTACCTCGCCCGCTACGGGCTGGCGCGCATGCCGGGCTCGGTGCGGATCCGACAGGGGGAGCAGGTGTGGCGCCCCAGCCTGCTCGAGGTCCAGGTCGCACCCGAGGCCGGCTCGTGGCGCGTCGTCGTCGAGGGCGGCGTCGCGATCGTCGGCGAGGGCGTCTTCCACCGATAGGTCCGGCCTCGCGGGTAGCATCGGAGCCACGGGGCGTAGCGCAGCCTGGTCAGCGCACCTGCTTTGGGAGCAGGAGGTCGCCGGTTCGAATCCGGCCGCCCCGACGGAACGACCTCATCCGCTCGAGACAGCGAGCAGTTCCTCCTTCCTCGTCGCCATCCGCTCACCGAGCTCATCGAGCGCTGCCTGATCCATGACCTGGCGAGCCTGCTTGAACATCTCGTCTTCCTCTTCCTCGATGTGATGCTCGAGGTTCTCCTTCATGACGGTGAACTTCGCGGTCCAGGCCTCATCGGTGACGTCGGTCGATCCCAGCTCTCCGACGATCTCGTCCACCACGTGATGCTCTTCGTAGGCTTCGAGGGCGATGTCCTTCGTCTTCGCGAACCCCTTGAGGGCTGGGTAGAGGAACTCCTCTTCGATCGCCTCATGGACCGTCAGATCCCGGACCAGCTTCGCGAACACCCCCTTGCGGGTCTTCTCCGCGCGTTCCGTGGTCGATCGATCTCCTCCAGCATCCTCTTCACCGTGTCGTGGTCTTCCTTCAGCAGGCGTAAGGCGTCCACGTGTCATCCCCTCATGCTCGAACTCCCCGATAAGGAGGGCGAAGATTGTCTAGCTCTGCTCGGCGATCTTCAGGTACCCGGCCCGCATATTGTCCAAGGCCTCTTGCGGTGTGATCCCCGCGGCGTCACCTGCCGCCTGGAGCTTGTCCATCGTGATGTTGGCCTCGTCCCCGTGGGACTCCTGAGGCTCGCCACATCCGCATGAAAGACACATCCCAGCCTCCTTCCGTGTTCTCCTCCGTCGGTTCCCGTCTTCAACTCGCTCGGCGCACGCCTTCCGTCGGCGGGGGCTCAGGCATCGGCGGGGTCACGCTCGGTCGCGCGCTCATCGCGATCTCGGATCCCTTCGACTCGGCAGCTACCGCGGCACGCTCCCAATAGCGACGCATGGTTTGGATCCCGCCGCCACCGACGGCGACGACCGCCGAGCCGACGATGATGGCGAGGATCGCGTAGAAGAGGCCGTTGACGATCTCCGGCGCGATCTCGAGCTGGTTCAGCGTTGCGAAGATCCCCACGACGAAGACGGCGACGCCTGCGCCCCGGGCGATCCAATGGCCGCCCGAGACCCCTCCGAGCGTCGCGAGAAGGAGATCCGTGACCACCTTGGCGAGCGCCGCTGCGATCACCAGGATCACCACCGCCACGAACAGCTTCGGCAGGTACGCAACCATCCCGGCGAGCAGGTCGCTGATCGGGTTCGAGCCGAAGATGCCGAATGCGAGCTGCAGCGCGACGAGGAACACGCCCCAGAAGACGATCGTGGCGAGGACGTCGGACGCGTCGAACTTCGACCGTTCCAGCGCCTCCTTCAGCGATCCGCGCTCGACCCAGCGGTCGAATCCGATCCGTTCGAGAAGGCTGTCGGCTATGCGGGCGAGCAACTTCGCGATGAAGAATCCGGCGATCAAGATGATCAGGAACCCGATGAACTTCGGCACGAACGCTGCGACCCGGGTCCATGCGTCGGTGAGACCTTGTTGGATATCGATAGCAAGCACTGCGATCCCCCTTCCGGCAACCAGTACCCCACCTCTTCCCCACCGATCGCCGCGCAAAACCCGACCGTCGCAGTTCCGACGGAACGATGCGTTCCTTCGCGGGAACCGGTTACGAGGACACCGAACGCCCCTGCGCTCTGGACCCACGCGTCGACAGCCTCGGCCGCCAGGCCGCCCTCCAGATAGCTGTCGACCCGGCCGGTCCATGCCTCCCAGGGCGGGAGTTTCAGGTGCCGGCTGCAGGGGAATGGCTCCAGTCGATCGAAGGTACGAAGGAGGAGCCATGTGTAGGCACACCGGCTGCAAGTGTCAGGCGGACCCGGGGTCGGAGTTCTGTGGGGAGTACTGCCGTGACCACTCGGCCGAGTCGGAGCATGCCGACCACGCCTGCGAGTGCGGTCATGCCGCCTGCCAGGTGTGAGGGAGCCGCACCGAGGGTAGCGCCCGGCCTGAGAAGGAGGTAGGTATGGAACTGCTGTTGGCTGCGAAGACATGCGGCGCAGGGGTCTCGTTGATCTTGTGGATCATCGCCGCGATCCTCGTGATCTGGGGCATCGTCACGCTGTTCC
>JBLNAW010000359.1:0-5689 GCA_050259555.1 Solirubrobacterales bacterium | reverse complement strand
CCCCGTCGGAGGCGGTCACGCTCACCGAGATCAGGTCGCCCTTGTCGCCGTTCCCCGCGGCCGACAGGTCCAGGGTCTTGCCCGTGGCACCGGCGAGGTTCGTGCCGTTCTTGACCCACTGGTACGAGAAGGTGACGGTGTCGCCGTCCGGGTCGGTCGCGGTCGGGTTCGCCGTCAGGACGGCGTTCGTGCCCGGCGACGATGGGGTGATGCCGACGGAGCCCATCACCGGCGGCGAGCCACCTCCGGGCTCGGAGGCCGACTCCTTCCAGCCGAGATCGGGGGCGGACCCCTGGTAGCTCCCCGAGGGCTGATCCATGACGACCTCGCCGTTCCACTCGAAGTGGGCGACGCCGGCATCGACGGCCGGGCTCCCCGCCGCCAACCTGTAGCTCGGGTCGAGTTTCGGGTCGGCCGTGATGGATGCCTCCACGTTGCTGCCGGAGGAGTCGGTGGTGTTCCCCCAGAAGAGGTTGTGGCTGGCGATCGACCCCCCGTCCACGTTCTTCAAGCCGAGGAGATGGCCGACGAAGATGTTGTTCAGCGCGATCAGGTTGTCGCCGCCCGAGATGCCGTGGTTGTTCCGCACCAGCGTGTTGTGGAAGACGGTGATCCGCTCGAGGATGCTCGCCGCGCGGTAGTCCTCGATCGTCGTCGCGTTGTCGAGGAGCCCGATCCCCGCTCGCCCGTTGTCGTGGATCAGGTTGCGCTCGACCGAGATGACCCGGTTCGTGTCCGTGTAGTAGTCGATGATCTGGATCCCGTCGCTCCGGCTCCCCCAGATCTCGTTCCCTCGGAACACGATGTGCGCTGTGGCGGCGATCGTGTCGTCGTTGAGACGCATCTCGACACCGTCGCCGTCGCTGCTCACCATCAGGTTGCCCTCGATCGTCAGGTCGCGGACCGGATGGTTGATATCGACGCCGTCGTCCATCGCGTCCTGGAGGACGTTGTTCCGAAGCACGCCGCCACCGCCGACCTTGTAGTCGAGTTGATCGTTGTTCGCGACGAAGTAGTTGCCCTCGATCGTCGCGATGCTCTTCGTCGACACGCCGGAGATCCCGTTCCGGAGCAGCAGCCCCGTCACGGTCGGTCCCGGGGAGATGCCGGACGGGACCGTGATGACATCCACGGCGCCGCCGGAGTCGAGGATCGTGGTGTTGTTGCGGGGATCGTCCGGGTCGCCGAACCGCCCGCGGAGCGTGACCGACTTGTTGAGGACGATCGCACCCGTGTACACGCCGGGCGCGACGTCGATCGTGTCGCCGTTGACGGCGGCGTTGATCGCCGCCGAGATGGTGGCGTAGTCCTCCGGCACCCGGATGGTCGCTGCGGCACGCGCGGGTGAGCCGATCGCGATCAGCGAGGGCGCCACGAGCGCGAGCACGACGACCGACCGAACCGATGCGCGTACGAGCGAGATCCGCCTCATGATGCCCCCCGTCCGGCTCCTAGGCGCCGACCGACGCCCAATCCCAGCCGCCCCAACCCCCAGGCGCGGTCGAACCGCCTCGATCGAGCCTCCCACGGGCGCGGCGGACGGGGCATCCTACGCTCGACGTAGATTTCCCCCCGGTCGGCGAGTGCCATGCATCGGGCGCCTCGCTCCGCAGGCAGAAGACCTCCGATACCTCTCGATCGGACGGTCCGACGTACCCTGGAGCGCATGGCGACGACGGCACCCGTCGAGGTCGAGCGCCCCACGGGCGAGGAGGACGTCGAGCCCGACCTCCCATGGATCGTCATCGTGTGGAACGACCCGATCAACCTGATGTCGTACGTCGTCTACGTGTTCCAGAAGCTGTTCGGCTACAGCCGTGAGAAGGCGACCAGGCTCATGCTCGACGTCCATCACAAGGGCAAGGCGGTCGTCTCCAACGGCGCGCGCGAGACGTGCGAGTTCGACGTCTCGCGCCTGCACGCGCACGGGCTATGGGCCACGATGCAGAAGGACCGCTGATGGCCTTCGAGCGCGTGAAGCGCACGCGTAAGGGCGACTTCCAGCTCCGGCTCCCCGACGGCGAGCGCGAGCTCCTGCGCACGCTGCCCGAGCAGCTGCGTGTGCTGCTGACCCAGGGCGACGCCGAGGATCCGGCGCTGAAGCGTCTCTTCCCGCCCCCCACCATGGACGACGAGGCCATCAACGCCGAGTTCGAGCGCCTGATGCGCGACGAGCTCGTCGCCGAGCGCCTCGCCGCCGTGGAGACGCTCGAGCGCACGCTCGAGGCCGAGCGGCTGTCCGAGGACGACCTGGGTGCGTGGCTCTCGGCGATCAACGACCTCCGGCTGGTGCTCGGCGTCAGGCTCGAGGTGACGGAGGAGACGACCGCGGCGGACTTCGCCTCGAGGCCCGACGACGACCCCCTCGTCCAGATGTACGCGGTCTACTCGTACCTCACGTTCCTCGAGGACCATCTCGTCTCGGCGCTCGCAGGCCGATCCGACTAACGGTTCTGCGTATCCTCGTCGGGTCGTGAGCGTGATCGATCTGGTCGACGTGGGGTACGCGCTGCCCGGGGGGTGGACGCTGTTCGAGGGCGTCACCTTCCGCGTGCCCGAGGGCCACCACGCAGCGCTCGTCGGTGCGAACGGCATCGGCAAGACGACGCTGCTCAAGCTCATCGCCGGGATCGAGTCGCCGAGCTCCGGGCAGATCAACGTGCCGGGCCGCGTCGGGCTGATGCGGCAGTTCATCGGCTCGGACGCGCAACCGACGACCGTGCGCGAGTTCCTCCTCGCGTACGCCGAGCCCGACGTCGCGCGCACCGGCCACGCGGTCCTGCGCGCCGAGCGGACGCTCGCGGACGACGCGGGCGAGCGTGCCCAGCTGGCGTACGCACACGCCCTGGCCGCGTGGGAAGACGCCGGCGGCTACCGTGCCGAGGTCGTCTGGGACCGATGCACGGACGCCGCGTTCGGCCAGGGCTACCCGGAGTGCGCCGATCGCCACATCGAGACGCTCTCGGGCGGCGAGCGGAAGCGGCTCGCGCTCGAGGTGCTGTTCCGGAGCGCGTTCGACGTGCTCCTGCTCGACGAGCCGGACAACTTCCTCGACATCGAGGGCAAGCGCTGGCTCGAGGAGCGGATCCGGTCGTGTCCGAAGGCGATCCTGTTCGTGAGCCACGATCGCGCGGTGCTCGCGGCGACGGCGACGCGGGTGGTCACGCTCGAGGGCCGGGGCGCGTGGGTCCACTCCGCGGGCTTCGCGAGCTACGGGCAGGCGCGCGAGCACCGCCTCGAGAAGCTCGAGGAGGAGCACCGTCGGTTCGCCGAGCGCCATAAGCACCTCGAGGACCACCTGAAGGAGATGAAGCGCAAGGCCGCGTACAACTCGGACTTCGCCTCGCTCGCGCGGAGCGCCGAGAAGAAGCTCGCGCGGTTCGAGGAGCGCGAGACGCCGACCGAGCGCCCGAAGGAGCAGGACGTCCGGATCAAGATCGCCGGCGGCCGTACCGGCAAGATGGCGTTGCGTCTCACGGCGTTCGCGATCCCCGGGTTGCTCGATCCGTTCGACGCCGAGATCTCGTTCGGCGAGCGCATCGGCGTCATCGGACCGAACGGGACCGGCAAGACGCATCTCCTTCGACTGCTCGCGGGGGAGGAGGTGAGCCACGACGGGGAGTGGCGCCTCGGCGCGCGCGTCGAGCCCGGCTTGTTCCGCCAGCTCCACGACCGCGCTGACCTGAAAGGGGTGCCGATCGTCGAGGTGCTCGGCAAGCGGGGCATGTCGATGAGCGAGGCGATGGCGATGCTGAACCGCTACGAGCTGTCGCACGTCGGCCGCAACCCGTTCGACCTGCTCTCGGGCGGCCAGCAGGCGCGCTTCCAGCTCCTGCTCATGGAGGTCGAGTGCCCGACGATGCTCCTGCTCGACGAGCCGACCGACAACCTCGACGTCGCGAGCGCGGAGGCGCTCGAGGACGCCCTGCTGCGGTACGAGGGAACGGTGATCGCGGTGACGCACGACCGGTGGTTCATGCGGCTGATGGATCGTTTCCTGTGGTTCGACGAGGCCGGTCCGGTGCGCGAGCTGCTCGAGTCCCCATGGGCCGACGAGCTCGCCGGCGCCTTCGGCTGATCCCGATGGCCTAACCGCCGCCGGGCGGCGAGGCCGAGATCGTCGCGCGCAGCCCGTCGACGAGCTCCTGCCGCTCGGCGTCCGAGAGCTTCGACCCGGGGCGGAAGAGCGAGTACTGGATCGGAGGCATCTCGCCGCCGGCGACGATCTCGGCGATATCGCCGAGACCCTCCTGCGGCTTGTCCCACTCGGTGAAGTTCACGACGGCTCTGCCCTCGTCGACGTCGTGCTGCACGAGCCACGACACGGGCGCGACGTTGGAGTACCACCGCCACGTCGTGAGGTTGCTGTGGCAGTCGAAGCACGATCGCGCGGCGAGCTCGCGCGTGCGAGGCGAGTCCCACTGCGGTTCCGCGGTCACCGGCGGGTTCGAGTGGTCGTGGCCGTACGGCACGAACTGGATCAGGACCACGAACCCGACGAACCCGAGCACCAGCAGGCGGAGCGTCCGTTTCCATCCCATGCGCGCATCCTCGGCGAGCTTCCTCGGCGGTGGCGGGGCCGAACGGCCCGCTACAGCACCGCCGTCTCGACGACGAGGTCGCCCTCGGCGAACCGCGAGAGGCGGAGCGGGCGCAGGTCGAACGTCTCGCACCGGCCGAGCGTGACGAGCTCGGCGATCGCGCGACCCGCCGCGGGCGAGTGCATCACGCCGTGCCCGCCGAACCCTACGCACTGGAGGAACCCGGGCACGCCCGTGGTCTCGCCCCCGATCGCGTGGTGGTCCGGGGTCTCGGGGTACGGGCCGGCCCAGCACTTGCCCCGGTCGATCGGGAGCTCCTCGAGGAAGGGGAACCGGTTCCCGATCCGCTCGGCCAGGTCCTCGAAGAACGCCGGATCCACGGTCGTCTCCCGCCCGGGCGGGTCGTCCGGGTTCGAGTAGGCGATCACGTAGCCGCCGCTCGGCTCGCGCCGCACGAGCACGCCGGTGTCCAGGTCCACGCACATCGGGATGAGCTCGCCCGCGTGTGCGGGGTCGGGTGCGAACGCCAGGTTCCGCCGGTACGGCGTGACGGGTACGTCGGCGCCGAGCATGGCCCCGACCTCGCTCGCGTCCGAGCCGGCCGCGTTCACCACCCACGCCGCGCGCTCGGCGCCGCGGTCGTGCGCGACCGCGTAGCCGTCGCCGGCGCGGCCGATCGCCCGGACCTCGACGTTCGTCTCGATCCGCACACCGAGCTCGCGCGCCTGTCGCTCCATCGCGCGGGCGACCCCGTACGGATCGAGGAACCCGTCGCGCGCATGGAACGTACCGGCGCGCAGGCCGTCCGGCCGAAGGAACGGCGCCTTCCCGAGCACCTCCTCGGCCGAGAGCCACTCGGTCGGCACGCCGAGCGAGCGCTGGAGCTCGCACGCGGCGCGGAGCCCTCGCTCACCGTCCTCGGTCCCGGTGAACAGCAGGTACCCGGTCTGGTGCATCGAGAGCATCGAGGTCTCGGCCTCGAGCTCCTCGAGCTGCCGGATCGACCAACGCGAGAACGCGATGTTCGGCTCCGTCGTGAATTGCGCGCGGAAGCCGCCGTTCGCCCGCGACGTCGAGCCCTCGGCGACGCCGCCGTGACGCTCGAGCACCACGACGTCGGTCACCCCGGCGCGCGCGAGTTCTCGCGC
>JBLNAW010000358.1:0-3392 GCA_050259555.1 Solirubrobacterales bacterium | reverse complement strand
CCACCCGGACACCGCCTTGACGATCGAGGCCGTGCCCTCGGCCATCCCCTCGACGAGGCCGACCACCGACGGCGGCGCGCCGAGCACTCCGGTGATGAACAGGGGCAGGACGGGGTACAGCATCTCCGAGGCCGCGTCCTGGAAGAAGCTCACGCCCGAGAGCACGCGGACGTTGTGGCTGAGGCCATCCCACGGACGTCGCCGGCGGACCGGTGCCTCGCGCACCTCGCTCATCGGGCGAGCCTACCGCCCGTGCGAGCCAGGATGTCGCGGGTGTGAGTTGCGAGCCACCGGGGTAACGGGCGTCCGACGAAGGAAGGGAGGTCTCGGATGCGGGAAACGACGACGCGTTCGATGGACGGTGCGTGGCCGAGCCCGGCGACGGCGAGTCCACAGAAGATCCGGTGGGGTGCGGTGTTCGCGGGCACGGTGCTCGGGCTCGGGCTCCTCGCCTTGCTGACGACGCTCTGGTATGCGCTCGCGTACGGCTCCGGGGTGGACCAGGTGCGCTCGAACCTGGAGTGGTACGTGGGCATCTCGGCCATCGTGTGCCTGTTCCTCGGCGGACTGCTCTCGGGCTGGCTGTCGGGGGTCCGTGGTGCGGCGGCCGGGTTCTTCAACGGCATGACGATCTGGGCGATGATCCTCGTGCTCACGCTCGCGATCGGTGTTCCCTCGCTCATGAACGTCTTCAACCTCGGGCGGGTGACGCAGCTCGCCGACGGGACGAGCACCACCGGGATCATCGGCATCGACAACGCGCTGTGGGCGACCTTCTGGGCGATCCTCGGCGGGCTCCTCGCCTCCGCGATCGGTGGTGCGATCGGTGGCGCCGTGACGAAGCCGGCGAACGCCGATCTGCCGGCGACGACGCCGATCACCGAGCGCGACGTGCGCGTGGTCGTGGATGACGACCGCGAGCCCGAGGTGACCCGCGTCCCGTGACGCGGATGGAGCGACATCGTTGGACGTGAGGGAAGCCCGGCTCGGAGGAGCCGGGCTTCCGTCGTTCCTAGGCGGGTGCGGGTGACCGGGCGGCGGACGACCCGAGGTTCTCGGCCACCCTCCGGAGGCGATCGAGCGAAGGTCGCGCCCCCAGCCGCTCGAACACGCCCCCCGCTTCATCCAGGAGCGGAGCGACCTCGCCGTCCCGACCTTGCGAGACCAGCCACTCGCCGAGTTCGAGCTGCACCATCGCGACGTGGAAGGGCATCGACAGCGCGCCGAACGCCGCGATCGCCGTGTGGAACCCGATCTCGACCGCGTCCGTGTCGCCACGGAGTGCCGCGAGGTGCGCGGCGAACCTCGCTCCCTGCGCGCGGAGGTGCGGCGTGATCTCGCCGGGTCGAAGGGCATCGACCCGCGCGAGGAGCTCCTCGAGCTTCGCCCGATCGCCGAGCGCCGATGCGGCCTCCATCGCACGGATGAGCCCCTCCCGGAACTCCGGCGCGCGCTCGCCGAAGCCTTCCTGCATGGTGAAGATCTCCTCGGCCGTGGCGAGCGACTCGACCGTGTGACCCTCCGCGAGCAGCAGCATCGCCTCCAGCCGGTGCGCGGCCATCCACGCCTGCACGTCCTTCGACGTCGCCGCCTCCGGGAACGACTCGAGGAGGCCGCGCGCCCGGTCCAACTCGCCGCGGAGCACGAGCATGGGGACAGCCGACCACGCGTTCAAGCGGATCGTCGTGGGCAGCCCCTCGAGCGGGGGCATGGCTTCGAGCGCGGCGGCGACCTCGTCCCAGCGTCCGAGGTAGGTGAGCTCCTCCAAGGGTGCGATCAGGAAGGACTGCTCCCAGAGGCGATCGCCGACCCGCCGGGCGAGCTCGAGGCCCTGCGCGGCCAGGTCGATCACGCTCGCGTAGCGGTCGGCCTGTGAATCGAACGCCGCGACGTTGTTGATCGCGCGGAGTGCCGCCTGCGAGAGGCCGTGCTCGAGCGCCACCGTGAGCGCGTGCCGGAGCAGAAGGGTCCCTTCCTCGGTCCGACCACGCGTCGCGAGGATCATCCCCCGCGTGTTGAGGCCCTCCGACAGGACGTCGGGCAGCCGCAGCGTCTCGGCGAGCGTGAGCGCGAGCTCGAGCCGCTCGAGCGCCTCGTCCGTCCGGCCCATGAAGTACGAGAGCCGCCCCATCTGCGCGGCAAGGGTCGCGAGATCCGCGTCCTCCTCCTCGTTCACGAGCACGTCGAACGCCCGCTCCATCTGCTCGAGCGCACCTTCGATATCGCCGCGCATCCACACGACCTCGGCGAGCGCCGCCGAGACGCGAGCCGCCGAGTGCGACTGCCCGATCGATCGGAAGAGGTCGATCGCCGCCTCGTAGTGCTCCAGCGCGCGCGTCGGGTCGCCGGCGCGGCGAGCCATGGCTCCCCCGCGCTCATGCAATCCGGCGAGCGCCAAGCCCTCATCGGTCAGGCCGATCGCCTGCTCGAAGTACCGCAGCGCCTCGGCGGGCGCCGCCAGCGAGGCGGCGTGCTCGCCCGCCTTCGCGAGGAGCTCCCGCGCCCGAACCCGGATCCTCGGCGCGTCGTCCGCCTCCGGCGCGGCCTCGTAAGCGGCGAGGTAGTGCGACGACACGACCTCCGCCACCTCGTCTTCGTCCTCGAAGGCCTCCTCGAGGAAGGCCGCCGCGGCGAGGTGCTTCGCCTTGCGCTCCCGCTTCGACAGGGTCTCGTACGCGACGGTCCGGAGCACGTCCTGGAGGAACGCGTACTGACCGCGCTCGGGGGAGCGCGGATCGGCTTGGAGCGACAGGATCTCCTTGCGGGTCAACCCGGCCAGGATCGGCTCCAGCTCGTCGGTCCCGAGCCCCGACACCGACACGAGCCCGCTCTTGAAGAAGGTCTTCCCGAGCACGGACGCGTTCTGAACCAGGCTCCGCTCCGCGGGCGCGAGCCCGTCCAGGCGCGCCGCGATCAGGGCATGCAGCGTCTCCGGGATCTCGAGCGTCTCGATCGGCCCGGTCGGGCGGTACACGGGTCCGTCCTGGACGAGGAGTCCCCGGTCGAGGAGCATCCGGACGGTCTCCACGGCGTACAGCGGCACGCCGGCGGACCGCTGGAGGATCCGCGCGATCGTCTCCTCGGGCAGTCCGACGACGAGCCCGGACAGGAGGTCGCGCATCCGCTCGGGGGAGAGCGGCTCGAGGTACAACGACGTGAAGCTCCGTTCGCCGGCGCCCCACGTCGGCCTGCGCTCGTGCAGCTCGGGGCGAGCGAGGGTCATCACGAAGATCGGGAAGCTGCGCGACCACTCGAGCAGGTACTCGATGAAGTCCATCAGGGCGGTATCCGCCCACTGCATGTCCTCGAACACCATCACGACGGGGAGCTGATCGGCGAGGCGCTCGAAGAAGAGGCGCCAGGCCGCGAACAGGTCCTCCCTGCCGTCGGAG
>JBLNAW010000357.1:0-5073 GCA_050259555.1 Solirubrobacterales bacterium | reverse complement strand
CCCGGCGAGGACGAGGTGCTCGTTCGCGTGCATGCCGCGTCGATCTGTGGGACCGACCTCCACATCCACGACTGGAACGAGTGGGCCGAGAGCCGGATCCGCCGGGTCCCGATGACCTTCGGGCACGAGCTCGCGGGCACCGTGGAGACCGTCGGGGACGAGGTCCATCACATCAAGCCCGGCGCCTTCGTCGCGGCCGAGACCCACATCGCCTGCGGCTACTGCGCCACGTGCCGGACGGGGCGGGCCCACATCTGTCAGAACCTGCGGATCCTCGGCGTCGATACGGACGGCGCGTTCGCCGAGTTCGTCGTGATCCCCGCCGAGAACGCATGGGTCGTCGGGTTCCCGGCCGAGAGCGGGACCTTCACGAGCGGCGGCACCGTGAGCAACACGACGGCGCTCGCCGCCGCCCGCGAGCGCGCCTTGCCGCGCTCGCGCGTGACGGGGCTCTCGGGACATCGGGTCGCCGTGTACTGCTCCCGCGAGGTCCACTACTCGATCACGCGCGCGGTCGAGCTCCTCGGCATCGGCTCGGAGAACCTGCGCGCCCTGCCGACCGACGAGCAGCGCCGGCTCCGGCCCGAGGCGCTCGCGCGGGCGATCGAGGACGACGTCGCGGCCGGCATCACGCCGATCGCGGTCGTGGCCTCGGCTGGAACGACCCTCACCGGGGCGATCGACCCGCTCGATGATCTCGCCGACGTCTGCGAGCCGCGCGGCGTCTGGCTCCACGTCGACGGCGCGTACGGGCTCCCGGCGGCGGGGGTCGCCTCGATGCGCGAGGCGTTCCGTGGGCTCGAGCGCGCCGACTCGGTCTCGGTCGACGCGCACAAGTGGCTGTACCTCCCGAAGGCGTGCGGGGTCATGCTCGTGCGGCGGGGCCGAGACCTCGAGGACGTGTTCGCGCACCAGGAGGGATACCTGCCCCACCAGAAGCACGAGCTGCACGCCGTCGACATCACGCTCGAGTACTCGCGGCCGTTCCGCGCGCTGAAGTTCTGGCTCGCCTTCCGGGCCCACGGCGCGCCCGCGTTCCGTGCGGCGATCGAGCGCAACCTGGCCGAGGCCCGCTTGCTCTACGACGAGATCGGCAGGTACGAGGACCTGGAGGCGCTCGCGCCGCCGCAGCTCTCGATCGTGCCGTTCCGCCACGTGCCCGATGGCGTCGCCGACGTGAACGCGCACAACGTCGCCCTCGCCGAGGCGCTCGAGTCCGACGGTCGCGTGTACCTCGCGTCGGCGCTCATCGACGGGGAGGTCTACCTGCGGCCGTGCTTCGTGAACTTCCGCACCACCGAGGAGGACGTCCTCGCGCTCGTGGACATTGTGCGCGAGGTCGGCTCGCGGCTGGCAAGGGCCTGAGGGTTCGTCAGCAGCGCGAGGGCGTGAAGCCCGGCGGCGAGGAGCGGTCGGCCGGTCCCTCGTACGCCGCGCGCGGCCGGACGAGACGGTTGTCGGCCCGCTGCTCGAGCACGTGGGCGGCGATCCCCGCGATCCGCGCGCACAGGAAGACCGGCGTCGAGAGCTCGACCGGGATCCCCATCAGGTGCAGGAGCAGGCCGACGGGCAGGTCGGCGTTCGGGTGCAGACCCCTCTCGCGCGCCATCGTCTCGACGACGATGTCGTAGGAGCGTACGAGCGGGGCGGCGTCCGGGTCGCGCGCGGCGAACGCGTCGAGGTCGTCCTTCAGGAGCACGGCACGCGGGTCGGGCCGGTCGACGTAGACGCGGTGCCCGAAGCCCGGCACGCGCTCGCGCCGCTCGAGCTGGCCCATCACCTCCGCCTCGGCTCCGGCCGGGCCTCCGCTCATCGCGATCCGCGCGAACATGCGCGCGGCAGCCTCGTTCGCGCCGCCGTGCAGCGGACCCTTCAGCGCCGCCGCCGCCGAGACGACCGTCGCGTACACGTCCGCGAGCGTGGAGGCCGTCACGCGTGCGACGAACGTCGAGGCGGCGAGCTCGTGCTCGGCGTAACAGGTGAGGATGCGGTCGAACACGGGGACGACCTCGGGGAAGGGCGGGCGACCGTAGATCATCCACAGGAAGTTCCCGGCGTAGCCGAGCCCCGGGTTCGGCTCGAGCACCGGCTCGCCGTGCATCGCCCGATGAGCGGCGGCCGTGAGCGTGGGCGCGCGGGCGAGGATGCGGATCGCCAGCCGCTGGCCGGCCTCGGGCGACCTGTCGGCGAGGAGCTGCGGGTCCTCGAACCCGGCCATGATCGACAGGCCGGTCCGCAGCGCGTCGATCGGCGCGGTCTCGCGAGGCAGACGGCGCAAGATGTCGACGACGCCGTCCGGCAACCCCATCTGGTCGCCGAGCGCCTGACAGAAGGCGGCCTGCTCCTCGGGATTGGGGAGGCGACCGCGGACGAGCAGGTGCGCGACGTCCGGGAAGCGGACGGTGCGAGCGAGCTCGATCAGGTCGTACCCGCGGAGGAGGATCCGCTCGTGCTCGAGGTCCAGCGCCGAAACCTCCGTCCGTGCGACCACCACGTCCTCGAGCCCGGGGCGGAACCCGCTCACGGTTCGTCCTGCCGAGCGAGGTCGCGGTCGAGCGCGGCGTAGTCGTCGTACCCGATGAGCTCGTACAGCTCCGCGCGCGTGAGCATGCGATCCAGCCACGGCGTCTGCACGCCCTCGCGGAGCAGGTCGTCGTAGAAGGCGCGGACCTGGAGGGCGGCCACGCGCGCGGCCGAGACGGGGAAGAGCACGAGCCGGTACCCGAGCTCGGATAGGCGGCCGACCGACAGGTTCGGGCTCTTGCCGAACTCGGTCATGTTCGCGAGCAGCGGGCCGTGGACCTCCTTGGCGTAAGCGGCGAACTCGTCCTCGGACTCCAGGGCCTCGGGGAAGATCACGTCGGCGCCGGCATCGCGGAAGGCGAGGCCGCGGCGCACGGCCTCGTCGAACCCGTCGGTGGCTCGGGCGTCCGTCCGCGCGATCACCACGAGCTGCTGCCGAGCGGTCGCCGCGGCGCGAACCTTCTCGGCGAAGACCTCCGACGCCACGACCTGCTTGCCGTCCAGGTGGCCGCAGCGCTTGGGATCGACCTGGTCCTCGAGCTGGATCGCCGCGCACCGTGCGCCCTCGAGCTCGCGGACCGTGCGCATCACGTTGAGCGCGCTCCCGAAGCCGGTGTCGGCGTCCACGACGAGCGGCAGCCGCGTGACACGCACGATCTGCCTCGCCGCGCGCGCCAGCTCGTCGAGCGTGACGAGGCCCACGTCCGGCATGCCCATCGAGGCCGAGAACGCGGCGCCCGACAGGTAGATGACCTCGGCACCGGCCTGCCTCGCGAGGAGCGCGGTGAGCCCGTTGAACACACCGGGCACCGCGAGCGCCCGGCCCTCCTCGAGCAGCGCGCGCAGGCGCTTCGCGGGATGTTCGCCGGGATCCGGTGTGAGCCAGGTCATCCGCGCAATCCCTCCAGCAACCGCTCGAGCCCATCGTCCTCGCCGAGCCGCCAGGCGGCTTCCTCGACGGCCGAGGCGCGATGCGCGTCCCAGCGCTCGGCGACGTTCGCGCGGTACTTGCGGGCGAGCTCGCCGTCGCTCATCGGGTCCCGCGCGTGACCGCGAGGGTACGCCACCTCGCGGACGAGCGTGCGGCCGTCCGTCGTCGTCACGGTGACGCGGTTCGGGATGCCTTCGGGGTAGCCCTGCGTGAGCACCGGGTCCTCCTCGACCGTCGTGCCCCCCCGCAGGAGCTCGAGCGTATCCGGCCGGCGGATCCGCTCGAGATCGAAGGTCCGCCGCGTCACGTCCCCGTCCTGGAGCGCTGCGCACACGATGTACTGGATCGAGTGGTCGGCGGTCTCGCGGGTCCGCGGGTCCCACTTCTCCGGGTCCTTCGCGATGATCTCGAAGGCCGCGGCGAACGTGTCGATCCGCACGGACGCGATCCGCGACGGATCGTCCCCGAGCTCCGGGCGAAGGGCGAGCGCCGCGTCGACCGCGCTCTGCGCGTGGTACTCGACCGGCCACTTCTTCACGTACGTGTCGAGGATCCGGCGCGGGGGCTCGAGCGCCTCGAGCGGCGCGAGCGCCGTCTCGTCGAACCCCTCGCCGCCGAGCAGCTGGCGCACGAACCCCATCTCGCCCTCGAACGGGCGGGGAGGACCGGACATCCCGGCCTCGGCGAGGAGCGTGGCGAGCACCGCCGTCCGTGCGGCGTGCGCGGCCGCCGCACCTTTCCACATCGAGAGCTCGCCGGCGCGGGTCTCGCGCATCGCCGCGTGCGGGACCGCCGCGAGCGCGACCGCGTGCTCGAGCGCCTGTGCGGGCAGCCCGAGGAGGCGGCCGGCGCCGCACGCTGTCGCGATGCCGATCACGTTCACGTGATCCCATCCGTGCGCGCGCAGGCTCGCGGCGTCACAGAGCGCCACCCCGACCTCGTACGCGACCGCGACGGCCTCGAGGAGCGCTCGGGCGCCGAGCCCGCGGGCCTCGGCCAGCGCCAGGAGCGCCGCGATCGTGTCCGAGGGGTGGAGCGGCTCGAGCGAGAGGTAGGTGTCGTTGAAGTCCAGGCAGCGCACGGCCACGCCGTTCGCGAACCCGGCCGCCTCGCCGCTCGAGCGCAGGTCCGTGCCCCACACGGCGACCTCGCCAGCGGAGGCGGCCGCGTACCGGCGGGCGGCGGTCGGGGCGGCCTCGTCGAGACCAGCGATCGCGACCCCGACGGCATCGAGGATCCGCCGGCGGACCTCGTGCGCGGTCGCGGGCGACAGCCCCCCGGGAGCGGCGTCGTGAGCGTACCGGGCGAGCATCGAGCTCATGCGGTCGGCCATCGCGGCTCCTTCGGGCGGTCGAGGGCGAGTGTATCGGCGGGGGTCAGTCGACGAACCACGGGATCGTGACGAGGACCATCGCGAAGGTCCCGACGACGCTCGTGAGCGCGAGACGGTTCGTCCGACGGAGGTCGTCCCGTCGGTACGCGTAGGCGAGCCCCGCGTGGCAGAGCCCGACCGCCTGGAGCATCACCGCCGGGTGGACCCACGAGAGGAAGGGGTCCTGCCCGCGGCACCGATCGTCGGGGTACCAGAGCGCGACGCCGATGACGGATTGGGCCCCATT
>JBLNAW010000356.1:0-5244 GCA_050259555.1 Solirubrobacterales bacterium | reverse complement strand
CGCAGGGAGGCGGGGGAGCCGGAGAAGCCGTGGACCATGAGGACGCCGTCGTCCCCGCCGTCGTGCCGGAACGGCTCCGCCCCGGGGACGATCGCCTCGATCACCGAGCGGTCAGCGGGCGGCTCGACGTCCCGGGTTCACGAAGAGCTGGACGAGCATGTACAGGAAGAAGAGGCCCACGACGCCGAGGAGCCCACCGAGGACCGCGGCGAAGAACCACTCCAGGAAACCCCATGCGGCGAGCATGACCCCACTCTATCGAACGGCATCGGGGGCGGCTGCCTCTCGGTCAGGCTTCAGCCCGGGGTGTCGACGACCAGGATCTCGGCGTCGACCCACGTGACGCCGACGCCGAGGTATTGCGCCGCAGCCATCGACAGGTCGATCACGCGCTCGAGGCGCCCGTAGGGCCCGCGATCGTTCACGAGCACGATCGCGCACCGGTCGCCGGCGTGGACCCGCAGGTAGGTGCCCATCGGCAGCCAACGGTTCGCGGCCGTGAACAGCGTGGGATCGAAGGTGGCACCCATCGCGGTCGGCTGGCCGCCGAACTCCCACCCGTACCACGAGGCGTACCCGCTGAAGGACTCGCCGGTCGCGACGAGACCCGGCGGCGTGTCGCACGTCCGCCCGCCGGTCGGCCCGAGGAGCGAGAGGTACGGCGTCTGGTCCTCGCCCCACGTGAGCGTGCGGAGGTCCTCCCAGCTCTGCGCCCGGGCCTGCGCCTCCGAGAGCGCGAGGAGCTGCTCCTCGAACCACCGATCCTCGACCTGCGCCTGCTCGGCGAGAGCCTTGGCGTCGCGGAGCTCGGTCTCGAGGGTGTCGAGGCGGGTCTTGAGGTCCTCGAGTCGCGGCTGCATCGCGCGCAGCTCGGACTCGGCGAGCGCGCGGAGCGAGATCGAGACGACGCGGGCTCGGGAGAGATCGCCGAGCGCGCGGTCGTCGAGCATCACCGTCCGCGACGTGTACTCCGAGATCGTGCCGAGGTCGGCGAACGTCTCGGCGCCGAGGAGCGCCTCGAAGGCCGCACCCGGTCCGAGCTGGTACGAGGTGCGGACCCGCTCGTCGAGCGTGTCCTGCGCGCGGGCGACCGCCGCGTCCGCGGCATCGGCCTCGCGAGCCGCCCGAACGTACGCGACCGCGGCCCGCCCGATCCGCCGCTCGAGCTCGGCATAGGTTCGCAGCAGGCGATCGGCTCGGACGTGGAGCTCGACGAGCCGCTGCACCCGCGGGTCGTTCGCGAGGTCCGGGTCGTCGAGCCCGAGCTCGCGCCGGAAGGCCTCGGGACCGTGGGCCGCCGCCGGCGCAGCGGGCGCGAGCAGGACGGCCGCGAGCACGCTCGCGACCCCGATGACGAGGGCTTTCGTACGCATGCCTAGAATCGTGACTCGACCGACGCGGCCCGGGCCTTGAGCGGGGCGCATCCGAGTGAGCCTGGGAGCGACGTGAAGCGTATCGGCATCCTCACCGGCGGCGGCGACTGTCCGGGTCTGAACGCGGCGATCCGCGCGGTCGTGCGCAAGGCGATCGGCGTGCACGGGTTCGCCGTGCTCGGCTTCGAGGACGGCTGGCGCGGCGTGATGGACGGCGCCTTCCGCGAGCTCACGGCCGGGTCCGTCCAGGGCATCCTGCACCGCGGCGGGACGATCCTCGGCTCCTCGGGCGCGAACCCCTACCTCGAGGGGCGGGAGGAGAGTGTCCGAGCCGCGTTCGGCGACCTCGGGCTCGAGGGCATCGTCGCGATCGGGGGGGACGGCACGCTCGGCATCGCGGCTCGCCTGGCCGCCGAGGGCTTCCCGGTCGTCGGCATCCCGAAGACGATCGACAACGACCTCGCCGGGACCGACGCCTGCATCGGGTTCGCGACCGCCGTGCAGGTGGCGACCGACGCGATCGACCGTCTCCACACCACGGCCGAGAGCCACAACCGCCTGATGCTCGTCGAGGTCATGGGTCGAAGCTCCGGGTGGATCGCGATCGAGGCCGGCCTCGCGGGCGGCGCCGACGCGATCTTGATCCCGGAGCGCCCCTTCGACCTCGACGAGGTCGGGACCCATATCCGTCGCCGGCACCTCCACGGGCACTCGTTCTCGATCGTCGTGGTGGCCGAGGGGTCGATGCCGCTCGAGGGCACGATGGCGATGCCCGAGTACCCACTCGACGAGCGAGGCTTCGTCCGCTACGGGGGGATCGCCCACCACATCCGTCCCGAGCTCGAGCGGCGGACCGGTTACGAGACACGGGTAACGGTGCTCGGCCACGTGCAGCGCGGGGGGAGCCCCGTCGCCCAAGATCGCGTCCTGGCAACACGGTTCGGGCAGGCCGCGGTCGATCTCGCGGCGGCCGGGCGGTTCGGACGGATGGTGGGCCGCCGGGGGAGTGACCTCGTCGACGTCCCGCTCGCCGAGGCGACGAAGACGCGGGCCGTGCCCGAGGAGCTCCTCCGCGTCGCTGAGGTGTTCTTCGACCACTGAGAGGATGTGCGGACGATGAAGATCGGCATCTTGACCGGCGGGGGCGACGTCCCCGGCCTGAACGCGTGCATCAAGGCGGTCACGCTTCGGGCGGAGGAGGAGGGTCACCAGGTCGTCGGCATCCGCCGGGGGTGGGCCGGGCTGCTCTGGTGCGACCCGGACGACCCTGAGTCCGTCGCGGCGAACACCGTCCCCCTCGATGCCGCCGCGGTCCGCACGATCGACCGCACCGGCGGTACCGTGCTGCACACCTCGCGGACGAACCCCGCGAAGGTGAAGGCGGGGGACGAGCCGCCGTTCCTCCGGGAAGGGCGGCAGGGCGACGAGGTCCGGGACCACACCGCCCACGTGCTGAAGGCGCTCGACGAGCTGAAGATCGACGCGATGGTGCCGATCGGCGGCGACGACACCTTGTCCTTCGCGCTGCGCCTGCACGAGGAGGGGTTCCCGGTCGTCGCGATCCCCAAGACGATGGACAACGACGTCCACGGCACCGACTACTGCATCGGCTTCTCGACGGCCATCACGCGGACCGTGATCTTCATCCACCAGCTGCGCACGAGCGCTGGATCCCACGAGCGGTTGGCCGTCGTCGAGGTCTTCGGTCGCTACAGCGGCGAGACGTCCCTCGTCTCGGCCTACCTGTCCGGCGTCGAGCGCGCGATCATCAGCGAGGTCCCGTTCGACGTCGAGAAGCTCGCGCAGATGCTCATGGACGACAAGCGCTCGAACCCGAGCCGCTACGCCATGATGACGATCTCCGAGGGCGCCACGATGGTCGGCGGCGAGATGGTCCAGGGCGGGACCGCCGACGCGTACGGGCACCAGAAGCTCGGAGGGATCGGCGAGGTCACCGGCGAGGCCCTCAAGGAGATCACCGGCGAGGGGATCATCTACCAACAGATCGGGTACCTGATGCGCTCGGGCAACCCGGACTCGCTCGACCTCATGGTGGCGATCAACTACGCCGTCATGGCGGCGGACCTCGTGGTGAACGGGGAGACCGGCCGACTCGTCGCGCTCCGCAACGGCAACTACGTGAACGTGCCGATCAACGTCGTCCGCCAGGGCGTGAAGCGGGTCGACGTCGGCGCCCTGTACGACGTCGAGCAGTACCGCCCGAAGATCCTGCACGTGGACGGCAAGCCGATGTTCCTGTACTGAGCCTCCACCGGCGGCTGCCTATACTGGGCGGACCGTGACCGACTACCGCGTCGACCTGCGCTCGGACACCGTCACGAAGCCCTCGGAGGCGATGCGTCGCGCGATGGCCTCGGCCGAGGTCGGCGACGATTGGTACGGCGACGACCCGACGGTCAACCGTCTGCAGGAGCGCGCCGCCGAGATCACCGGCAAGGAAGCAGCCCTCTACGTGCCGACCGGCACGATGGCGAACCAGATCGGGCTGCGCCTGCACTTCCGCGGACCCGGCCACGTCGTCGTCGCCGAGTCCGACGCGCACGTGACTTCGACCGAGGTGATGACCTCGGCTGCGCTGTCGGGGATCGCCTACAAGACCGTCCCCGGCGATGCGAGAGGTCAGATCACCGCGGACCAGGTGCGCCGAGCCCTCGAGCCGGACGTGCTCTACGACGTCGACGTCGTCGACCTCGTCGCGGTCGAGAACACCCACGGCCATGCGGGGGGAACCGTGATGGACGTCGGCGTCCTGCGCTCGATCCGCAAGGTCGCGCTCGAGGCCGGCGTCCCCGTCCACATGGACGGCGCGCGGGTGTTCAACGCGAGCGTCGCGAGCGGCGTCGACGTGGCCGAGTACGCGGCCGAGGTCGACACGCTGATGTTCTGCGTCTCGAAGGGGCTCGGGGGGCCGATCGGGTCGCTCGTCTGCGGGCCGGCCGAGGCGATCCGCGAGGCGCGCAGGCTGAAGATCCTGTTCGGCGGGGCCTGGCGGCAGGCCGGCGTCGTGGCCGCCGCCGGACTCCTCGCCCTCGAGGAGGGGCCGGAGCGCCTCCACGAGGACCACGCGCGGGCCCACCGCCTCGCCGAGGGCGTCGCCGAGGCGGTGCCGGGTGCGATCGATCCCTCGACGGTTGAAACGAACATGGTCTTCGTCGACACCGAGAGCGTGGGGATGGATCAGGTGGAGACCATCGTCCGCTTGCGAGACGAAGGCGTGGGCGCCACGCCCGAGGCCGGCAAGGTCCGGATGGTCACGCACCTCGACATCTCCGACGAGGACGTCGGGTTCGCGATCGCGGCCTGGCGGAAGGTCGCCGCCGCGCGATGAGGAGGATCACGTGAAGCTGTTCGGAGCCAAGTACCCCGAGGAGGTCGCGAAGCGGGTCCCGCCGGGACAGCGTCTGGTGAAGACCTGGCCGGTGCTGCACTTCGGCCCGATCCCCACCTTCGACGAGGCGGCGTGGCGCTTCGAGGTGACAGGGCTGGTGCAGAACCCGTTCACCCTCACGTACGCGGAGCTCAAGGCCCTCGGTCCGGTGGACGTGGGGGCCGACATGCACTGCGTGACCGGCTGGTCCACGCTCGACAACACCTGGACCGGGGTGCCGTTCCGCCTCCTCGCCGAGAAGGCGGGCGTGCGATCCGAAGCCAAGTGGGTCATCGCGCAGTGCGAATATGGCTACACCTCGGACCTGTCGCTCGAGGCGATGATGGACGACGACGTGCTCGTCGCCTGGGCGCACGATGGACGGGACCTGACGCCCGACCACGGGTTCCCGCTCCGCCTGGTGGTGCCGAAGCGGTACGCGTGGAAGAGCGCGAAATGGCTCCGCGGCCTCGAGTTCGCCGC
>JBLNAW010000355.1:0-3121 GCA_050259555.1 Solirubrobacterales bacterium | reverse complement strand
CGGTCCCGTCCTCGTGACCGGCGGCTCGGGGTTCGTGGGCGGCGCGCTGCTCGAGCGCCTGGTCGCGGAGGGGCGCGAGGTGCGAGGGCTCGGCCGTACGAAGGACGCGATGGTGGCCGTGCGGACCCGTGGCGCCGAGCCGGTGCGCGGCGACGTGCTGAACCTCGAGTCGCTCGTCGAGGCGATGCGCGGCTGCGACGTCGTCTTCCACGCGGCCGGCGTGAACGTGCAGTGCGCTCGGGACCCGAAGCCGATGTACCGCGCGAACGTCGAGGGCTCGGGCAACGTCGTGCGCGCGGCGGTCGCGACGGGCGTCCGACGGGTGGTCTACACGTCCTCGGCCGCGACGGTCGGCGAGGCGCACGGCACCGTGGGGCGCGAGGACTCCTCGCACCGGGGCTCGTACCTCTCGCACTACGAGCGCTCGAAACACCTCGCCGAGCGCCGGGTGCTCGGCTGGGCGCGCGAGCTCGGCCTCGACGTCGTGAGCGTGAACCCCTCGTCCGTGCAGGGACCGGGCCGGACCGGCGGCTCGGCGCGGCTGCTCCTCGACCTCGTGAACGGCAAGCTCCCCGTCGTCGTCGAGACCGACCTGTCGATCGTCGACGTCGAGGATTGCACGCAGGGCCACCTGCTCGCCGAGACGAACGGCGCACCCGGCGAGCGCTACCTCCTGAACGGCTTCACGATCGACGTCCACGAGGCGCTCGAGCTGTTGCGGCGCCTCACCGGCCGGCCGAGGAAGGTCCGGTTCGCGCCCCGGTGGCTGGCGCCTGCCGCCGGCGAGCTCGCGCAGGCCGCGGGCACCGTGACCCGCCGGGACCCTCCCTTCTGCCGCGAGGCCGTGCGCACGCTCCTGCACGGGCACCGCTACGACGGTTCGCGCGCGGAGCGCGATCTCGGCCTGCGCTACACGCCGATGGAGACGACGGTGCGCCGCACGTTGGCCTGGTACGCCGAGCGCGGACTGGCCCCGGCGCCCTTCGAGACCCCGGCATAGGATGGAGCCTTCCCGGCTCCCGGATCGCACAGGAGGAACGTGATGTCCGACGAGCAGCGCCCCGACCGCAACCTCGCCATCGAGCTCGTGCGCGTGACCGAGGCCGCCGCCCTCGCTGCCGGCCCGTTCATCGGGCGCGGCGACAAGATCGCCGCCGACCAGGCCGCCGTCGACGGCATGCGCCTGCTGGTCGACACCGTGTCGATGCAAGGGGTGGTCGTCATCGGCGAGGGCGAGAAGGACGAGGCTCCGATGCTGTTCAACGGCGAGGCGGTGGGGAACGGCGACGGCCCGGCGGTCGACGTGGCGGTCGACCCCATCGACGGGACGCGCCTCACCGCGCTGGGTCAGCCGAACGCCCTCTCCGTCATCGCGCTCGCCGAGCGCGGCACGATGTTCTTCCCCGGCGCCGCCGTGTACATGGAGAAGGTCGCGACCGGCGCCGAGGCCGCCGGCGTCATCGACATCACCGCGCCGCCCGAGGAGAACGTGCGACTGGTCGCGAAGGCGAAGGGCAAGCGCGTCGAGGAGGTCGTCGTCACGATCTTGGACCGCGACCGCCACGCCGACATGATCAAGGCCGTTCGCGAGGTGGGTGCGAAGGTCTTCCTCATCACCGACGGTGACGTCGCCGGCGCGATCGCGGCCGCGACGACCCGGCGCTCGGGCATCGACCTGCTGCTCGGCATCGGCGGCACACCCGAGGGCGTGATCGCGGCCGCAGCGCTGAAGTGCGTCGGCGGCTCGATCCAGGGTCGCCTGTATCCGCGGAACGAGGACGAGCACCGCAAGCTCGAGGAGCAGGGGTACGACCTCGACAAGGTGCTCACCACGAACGACCTCGTCTCCGGCGAGGACGTCTTCTTCGCAGCGACCGGCATCACCACGGGATCGCTGCTCCGCGGCGTGAAGTACTGGCCCGACGGCGCGACGACGTGGTCACTCGTGATGCGCTCGCGAACCGGCACCGTCCGGTGGATCGAGGCCGAGCACAGCTTCCAGAAGCTCGAGCACTTCACGCGCATCGAGTACCGGTAACGCGCGCTCGAGCGAGGAGGTCCCCGCATGCGTGGCGGCAGGTCCACCCAGCCGATCGTCGCGCGCCTGCTCTCCCTCGTCCTGGGGGTGGTCGCCGTGGGGTGCTCGGCGGGCAGCACGATCCCGGACGACAACGCACCGACGGGGCCGATCGCCGTCCCCATCCTCAGCTTCTCCAGGCCGATCGCGTGCGAGGACCCGACGAGCGACGCCGAGTGTCGCCGTGCCTTCGTCAGGAACACAGGTGACCGGGCCGGTGCCGGGATCTGTCGCCTCGCCGCCAAGGGGGGTTCGAACGCAACCTTCCTCGGCGACGGGCGCTCGGTCGACCTTCCCGAGCTCGAGCCGGGCGAGACGGCTCCCGTCGGAGTGGTCGTGATCGAGCGAAGCATGTACGGCGAGTTCCCGATCCCGACGGCCGTCTGTGATCCCGGCTACGGGTACGCCTAGGCCGGTAATGCGTACACGCCGGTCGAGTCCTTCTCGAGCACGCCGGATCTCGCACCTTCGGCGAGCGCGGCGAGCAGGTGCTTGCGGATGTCGGGCTGGATGAACGGGTCGAGGTAGCCGCGCCGGAGCGCGAGGTCCTGGATCTTCGTCCAGTGCAGGGGCTCACCCTCCTCGCGAAGGACGGTGAGTGCGGCCTCGAGGAACTCCATCTACAGCTCGTGGGCAATCGGGATCACCGTCTCGGCGAGCAGGTCGAGCATCGAGGGATCCGGCAGGCTGAACCACAGGGGAGCTGGCGAGACGATCAGCTCCTCGACGCCGAGCTCCGCGAACCGCGCGAGGCGCTCGAGCGCGTGCTCGGGCGTGCCGGCGAGGCACTCGGCGAGAAGGGTCTCGAGCGGCATCTTCCGCGCGACGCCGGGCGGCAGGCGCTCGGCCATGAGCGCGAACCGGCGCTCGAGGTCCCGTTCGTCCTCACCGAGCACGGTGAACAGCCCGAGCGACAGGCGCAGCGTCGCCGGGTCTCGGCCGACGCGCTCGCACGCCGCTCGAGCCGCCGAGACGCGCTCTGCGTAGGCCTCGGGCATCCAGCGCCAGGCGGCGTTCCACCCGTCGGCCAGGCGCGCGACGAGA
>JBLNAW010000354.1:0-21148 GCA_050259555.1 Solirubrobacterales bacterium | reverse complement strand
GCCTGCACGCGATGCGCTCCCTCCGCCTCGAACAGGTGGGAGGTGATCAGCCGAACGGCCTCGGAGCCCAGGCCGCGACCTCGATCCGAGGGCTGCCACAGGTCGAGCCCGATCTCCCAGACGCCCGGCGGCATCGCCTGGTCCGAGCATCTCGCCTGGATGTCGCCGACCAGCCGCGTCTCGGCCTCGATCGCGAACATGATCTCCCACGCCGTCCGCGTGCCCGAGAGGGCGAGCCGCCGGCGGCGCACCTCGCGCCGTTCGGCATCCTCGGAGGGCTGACGGGCGAGCGCGAGGGCGAACTCGTCCTCGCGGAACGGACGGAGGATCACCCCCTCACCTCGAATGGTCGTCACGAGGGCGAGTCCTCCCAGCGGACGACGAGCGCGCTCCGCAGCGGCACGATCTCGGTCGTGCCGCGCCGCCCCGGGGCCGGGATCGGCCGCCGAGACAGCTCCTGCTCGAGCTCGCGGATCCGCTGGTGCATCCGTTCGAGGTCGCGCTGCATCTGGATGATCCGCTTCACGCCGGCGAGGTTCACACCCTCGTCCTGGGTCAGCTCCTGGATCATGCGGAGCCGCTCGATGTCGCGCTCGGAGTACCGGCGCGTGTTGCCCGACGTCCGCTTCGGTCGCAGGAGGCCCTTGCGCTCGTAGATGCGGAGCGTCTGCGGGTGCACCCCGGCGAGCTCGGCCGCCACGCTGATGATGTAGAGGGCGCGCTCCTCCTCGGGCACCACCGTCGCCTCGGCCCGAGGCTCTGCGCCGCGCGTCGGGTCGGGTCGGTCCACCGTCATCTCACGCCTCCACGCCGAGTCGGCGCCGGGGCGATCCGGTCTCGGTCTCCTGGAGCTGCCGAAGGAGCTCGCGCTCGGCCTTCGAGAGCTTCGACGGCACCTCCACGCTCACGCTCACCAGCAGGTCGCCGACGCCGTTCTTCCGCGGGGCTCCCTTGCCTTTCAGCCGGAAGGTCTTGCCCGAAGGCGTGCCCGCCGGCACCTTCATCGTCACCGCACCGTCGAGCGTCGGAACCTCGATGTTCGCGCCGAGCGCGGCCTCCGTGTACGTGATCGGCACGTCGACGGTCAGATCGTTGCCCTTGCGCCCGAAGAACGGGTGGGCACGCACGTGCACCCGCACGTAGAGATCGCCCGAGGGCGCACCTGCGGGCCCCGGCTCGCCGCGTCCCGCGAGCTTGATGCGCGCCCCGTCCTTCACGCCGGCCGGGATCTTGACCTGGAACGAGCGCGTCCGCCGCTGCGCGCCGGTCCCGCGGCACGTCGGGCACGCCTGCTCGACCGCTCGGCCGGTCCCGCTGCAGCGCGGGCACGGCTGCTCCATCTGGAAGAAGCCCTGATTCACGCTGATCTCCCCGGTTCCGCCGCACTGCGGGCACGTGATCGGACTCGAGCCCGGAGCAGCGCCGCTGCCGCCGCACGTCGAGCACGGCGCGGGGCCTTGGATCTTCACGGGTACCGTGGCGCCGGTCATCGACCCCTCGAACGGCACGGTCACGTCGGTCTCGAGGTCGGCACCGCGCCGGACGCTCGAACGGGACGGCCCGCGCCTGCCCCCACCGAACAACCCGCCGAACAGGTCCCCCAGATCGCCGAGGTCCTCGAACCGGACCCGCCCACCTCCGGGGACGCCGCCACCGGGGACGCCGCCACCCGGGACCCCGCCGCCGAACCCCGACGCGGCCATGTCGCGCACCTGGTCGTAGCGCGCGCGCTTCTCGTCGTCACCGACGACGTCGTAGGCGGCCGAGATCTCCTTGAACCGCTCCTCGGCCTCCTTGCTCCCCGGGTTCGCATCCGGGTGGTGCTTCTGCGCGAGCTTGCGGTAGGCCTTCTTGATCTCGGCGTGGGTCGCATTCTTCGCCACGCCGAGGACCTGGTAGTAGTCCTTCTCGAACCACTCGCGCTTGACGTCGCCGTTCACGTGCGCTCCCTCAGGACCGCTCGACGCGAACGCTCGCCGGGCGGATCACGTCGCCCTTCAGCCGATAGCCCTGGCGGAACACCTCGGCGACGTGCGGTTCGCCCTCGCCTTCGCCGGTCTGCATGAGCGCCTCGTGCTCGACGGGGTCGAACGGCTTGCCCTCGGCCTCGATCCGTTCGAGGCCCTCGGCCTTCAGCGCGTCGACGAGCTTCGCGTACACCAGCTCAACGCCCTTGCGGAACTTCGCGAAGTCCGAGGTCTGGTCCGCCGCGACGAGCGCGAGATCGAAGTCGTCCATGACCTCGAGCAGCCGGAGCATCGTCGGGCGTGCCGCCATCTGGACGGCACGCGTCTGCTCCTTCAGCACACGCTTGCGGTAGTTGTCGAACTCGGCCTGCAGGCGCTGGAGGTGGTCGCGGTACTCCTCGGCCTCGCCCTGCGCCTGCGTGAGCTCCTGCTCCAGGTCGGCCGTCGTCTCCGGCGGCAGCTCGGGGCGGGCCTCGCCGGAGGGGGAGGTCATCCCCTCCCCCTCCGGGACCGAACCCGACTCGCGGAACCGTCGCTTGTCGACGATGCGGACCGTCGGCCGCTCCTGCGGCTCCTCGCGCGGGTCCTTGTCGGTCATGCCTCCGCCTTGATCTGGATCTTCTTCGGCTTGGCCCTCTCGACCTTGGGCACCTCGACCGTGAGCACGCCCTTGTCGAAGTGCGCCTCGACCTTGTCGGTGTCCGCGGTCTGCGGGAGCGAGATCGCGCGGCTGAACGAGCCGTACCGCCGCTCGACCCGGTGGAAACTCTCCTCGGTGACCTCCGAGGAGAACTCGCGCGACCCGCTGATCGTGAGCGTCGAGTCCTCGACCGCGACCTCGACCTGGTCGGGCTCGATGCCCGGAAGCTCGACGGTCGCGACGATCTTGTCCTCGGTCTCGTAGACGTCCATCGACGGCATCCAGCTGCCCGCCGCCGTCGGGCGGGTGGGCTCGACCCCTGCATAGGTCCGGCCGAAGAGCCGGTTCAGCTCGTCCTGGATCGAAACCAGGTCGCGGAAGGGATCCCAGCGAACGATCGTGTCCCTCACTGCTGTGCACCTCCTTCATCGACGATCTCGCCCTCGACGACGTCCTCGTCGACCGGCGAACCTGACTCACCACCACCTGCTGCCGCGGCCTGCTGGGTCGCCGCCGCCTGTGCCTGCTCGTACATGCCTTGCCCGATGCCCTGGAACTTGCGCATCAGCGCGTCCGTGTCGGCCTTGATCTTCTCGAGGTCCTCGCCCTTGAGGGCCTCCTTGAGCTCGTCCGAGAGCTTCTTCAGCTCCTCGCGGTCGGGCTCGGGGACCTTGTCGCCCCACTCCTCGAGCGACTTGTCGACCTGGTAGGAGAGTTGGTCGCCGGCGTTGCGGGCCTCGGCGGCCTCGCGACGCTCGTGGTCCTCCGATGCGAACTTCTCCGCGTCCTGGACCATGCGGCTGATGTCGTCCTTCGACAGCGCCGTGCCGCCGGTGATCGTCATCTGCTGCTCCTTGCCGGTGGCGAGGTCCTTCGCCGACACGTTCACGATGCCGTTGGCGTCGATGTCGAACGCGACCTCGATCTGCGGCACGCCACGCGGCGCCGGCGGCAGCCCCATGAGGTGGAACTTGCCGAGCGAGCGCACGCCGGGCGAGTAGACGGTCTCCGCCTCGCCCTGAACGACGTGGATCTCGACCGTGGTCTGGCCGTCGTCGGCCGTCGTGAAGATCTCGGACTTGCGGGTCGGGATCGTCGTGTTGCGCTCGATCAGCTTCGTGAAGATGCCGCCCTTCGTCTCGACGCCGAGCGTGAGCGGCGTGACATCGAGGAGCAGGATGTCCTTCACGTCGCCCTTCAGCACGCCCGCCTGGATCGCGGCACCGACGGCCACGACCTCGTCCGGGTTCACACCCTTGTGCGGGTCCTTACCGCCCGTGAGCGAGCGCACGAGCTCCTGGATCATCGGCATCCGGGTCGAACCGCCGACGAGGATGATGTGGTCGATCGCCGAGACGTCCTTGCCCCAATCCTTCACCGCGAGGTCGAACGGCTCCCGACAGCGCTGGACGAGGTCCTCGGTCATGCGCTCGAACTCGGAGCGCGTGAGCTTCATCTCGAGGTGGAGCGGACCCTCGGCGGTGGCGGTCACGAACGGCAGGTTGATCTGCGCCTCGGTGACCTGGGAGAGCTCGATCTTCGCCTTCTCGGCGGCCTCCTTCAGGCGTTGCAGCGCCATCCGGTCCTTGGACAGATCGACACCGTGGCCGTCCTTGAACCCCTTCACCATCCAGTCGATGACCCGCTGATCCCAGTCGTCACCGCCGAGCTGCGTGTCTCCGTGGGTCGCCTTGACCTCGAACACGCCCTCCCCGATCTCGAGGAGCGAGACGTCGAACGTGCCCCCGCCGAGGTCGAACACGAGGATCGTCTGGTCGTGTTGCTTGTCCAGCCCGTAGGCGAGGGCCGCCGCGGTCGGCTCGTTGATGATGCGGAGCACCTCGAGGCCCGCGATCTGTCCGGCCTCCTTCGTGGCCTGGCGCTGCGAGTCGTCGAAGTAGGCGGGAACCGTGACGACCGCCTGGGTGACGGTGTCGCCGACGTATGCCTCGGCGTCCCGCTTCAGCTTCGCCAGGATCTGGGCCGAGACCTCCTGCGGCGTCCAGCCCTTGCCGTCGACGTCCAGGCTCCAGTCCTTCGCGCCCATGTGACGCTTGATCGATCGCACGGTGCGATCGGGGTTCGTGATGGCCTGGCGCTTGGCCACCTCTCCGACGAGGATCTCGCCGTTCTTGGCGAAACCGACGACGGACGGCGTCGTGCGCGAGCCTTCCGAGTTCGGGACCACGACGGGCTCGCCGCCCTCCATCACCGCCACGACGGAGTTCGTCGTTCCCAGATCGATCCCCACTGCTCGTGCCATGAACTGCCTCCTCGGGTTCTCTCAGTCTCGAAACAGGATAAAACCTGAGTGCCTCGTTATCAACCCCGATGTTTGGAGGTGCTCCGGCGACTCCTGCGGCCCCCGGAGGGACGGGCTAGACTCGCGCCCGATGATCGTTCGTGCGTGCGTCCTGGCGGTGATCGTCGCGTTCGCCGGAGGTCTGTTCGCCCGCCGGGCTCGGCTGCTCGGCCGCCTGAACGCCCTGGGACGCCCGGTGGATCGCTCCGGGGACCTCTCGACGCGCCTGGCTCGCGAGGGCTCGCACGTGCTCGCCCAGCGCAAGCTCTTCCAGCGTCTCGTGCCGGGCATGATGCACGCCTTCATCTTCTGGGGCTTCCTCGTGCTCCTCACGACGATCGTCGAGGCCGCGGGACAGGTCGTCGATCGGGACTTCGCGCTCCCCTGGGTCGGGCATGCGGGGTGGCTCGGGCTCGTCCAGGACGTGTTCGGAACGCTCGTGCTCGTCGGCATCGCGATCGCCCTGTGGATCCGCCTGATCCAGCGGCCCGAGCGGTTCGTCGGCAGCCACACGCGCGAGGCCTATCGGATCTTGGGCTGGATCACCTGGATCATCCTCACGCTGTTCGTCGCGGACGGGCTGCGGATCGCACAGGGCATCAACGAGGCCCCGGCTGCCTGGACCCCGGTGTCGAACCTGTTCTCGAAGCCGTTCGAAGGCCTGTCCGAGACGTGGCTGTTCGGGCTCGAGCAGGTCTTCCTGTGGGCCCACCTGCTCCTCATCCTCGGGTTCCTCGTCTACCTCACCTACTCGAAGCACCTGCACATCGCGACGAGCTTCATGAACGTCTTCTTCGCGAGCACGAAGCCTCGGGGGGCCCTCACGCCCCTGCCGATCAGCATGGAGGCTCTCGAGGCCGGCGAGCAGTCGCTCGGCGCCGCGACCATCGCCGACCTCACGCGCAAGGAGCTGCTCGACCTCTACTCGTGCACCGAATGCGGTCGATGCCAGGCTGCCTGCCCGGCGTGGAACACGGGGAAGCCGCTCTCACCGAAGCTGCTCGTGATGGACCTACGGGACCACCTGTTCGCCGAGGGCCCGGCGATCGCGGCCGCGCGCTCGCGAGGCGAGACCCCGCAGGCGACGGCGCTCGTCCCCGACGTGATCGCCGAGGAGGTCGTGTGGGCCTGCACGACGTGCGGCGCCTGCATGCAGGAGTGCCCCGTCGACATCGAGCACGTCGACACGATCGTGGACCTGCGGCGCAACCTCGTGATGGGCGAGTCCCGGTTCCCTCAGGAAGCGGGAGCCTTGCTCCGCAACCTCGAGAACACGAGCAACCCGTGGGGCATGTCGCAGTCGCAGCGGGCCGGCTGGGCCCAAGGGCTCGACGTCCGCGTCCTCGACGAGGGTGAGGAGGCCCCCGAGGTCCTCTACTGGGTTGGGTGCGCCGGCGCCTTCGACGACCGGGCGAAGAAGATCGCCCAGGCGCTCGCGCAGATCCTCGCGGCGGCCGACGTGTCGTTCGCGATCTTGGGCCCTCGCGAGCTCTGCACCGGAGATCCGGCTCGCCGGATGGGCAACGAGTACCTGTTCCAGACGCTCGCCGAGCAGAACGTCCAGACGTTGAACGGGGCCAAGGTCACCACGATCGTGGCGAACTGCCCGCACTGCTTCAACACGCTCCGCAACGAGTACCCGGAGTACGGCGGGCGCTTCGAGGTCCTGCACCACACCGAGCTGCTCGCGCGCCTCGTCCGGCAGGGTCGCCTGAAGCCGGCCGAACGGGTGGACGCGCTGCTCGCGTACCACGATCCCTGCTACCTCGGCCGGCACAACGGGATCTACCGCGAACCCCGGGGACTGCTCGAGCGGATCCCCGGGGTCCGGACCGTCGAGATGCCCCGCCACGCCGAGCGGGGGCTGTGCTGCGGCGCCGGCGGCGCACGGATGTGGATGGAGGAGCGGATCGGCAAGCGGATCAACCAGGAGCGTGCCGACGAGGCCGCCTCCACGGGAGCGGACGCGGTCGGCGTGGCCTGCCCGTACTGCCTCATCATGCTCGACGACGGCCTCCGCGCTCGAGGCGATACGGTCGAGGTGCTCGACATCGCCCAGGTCCTCGCGCGCTCCGTCGCAGGGGACGGCCCGACCGCCCGATAGCCCTGCGCCGAGGCCCGCGCTCGGCCCTCGATCCGCGTTCGCCGCCCCGACCTTCGGCCGATGCGCCGCCCCGCCGGTTCAAGCCGACCGGGGAACCGACCGAAAGGAAGAACTAGACCGAACGGGCCCGGGACCGACCTTCGGCCGACGCCGACCGGACCGGCCCGACTGGCAGGCGGCACGCAGAGCGTGCCGGGTGAGCGACGTGAAGGACGAGCGCGTGGAGACGATGACCGTGCTGGGCGAGCCGGCCGGCCTCGGAGGGGTAGCTCCCGAGGATCCGGTCGCGCGGGAGCGCACCCGCCTCGCGTACGCCGTCCACGACGGCCTGACCCAGGTCGTCACGGCTTCGGTCCTCGAGCTCGAGTGGCTCGCCCGGAGGGTCGACGCAGAACCCGCTCAGGCCAAGGATGCGCTCGGACGCGCGTCGGTCGAGCTCCGCAAGGCCCTCGACGAGATCCGTGACATGCTCTCGACCCTGTCGCCGGAGGCGACGGAGGGGGCGGACCGTCTCGACGATCTCGTCCACGGCGTCATGGAGCGCTGGCAGCTCCCTGCCACGTGGTCGATCGAAGGCGACGTGCACAGCGTGCCGGACCGAGTGCTGGAGGCGGCCTCGGCCGTGATCCGCGAGAGCGTGGCGAACGCCGCGAAGCACTCGGGCTCGCAGGATGTGCAGGTACGCGTCACGGCGAGGGACGACTCGCTCGAGGTGCTGGTCGAGGACCACGGCCGAGGATTCCGCCCGGACGAGACTGGTCTTTCCGATGGACACCTCGGGCTCGAGATGATGCGCCGTCGGGTGGCAGAGCAAGGCGGCAGGCTCGACGTCGAGTCCGCGCCGGGGAACGGAACGCGGGTGGTCGTTCGACTGCCCGTCCGCAAGCAAGGAGACATGTCGTGAGGATCCTGATCGTCGACGACCACGCGCTGGTGCGCCGCGGGATGGGCCACGTCGTTCGCGAGTGCTTCACGCAAGCCGAGGTCACGGAGGCCGGCAACGCCGCCGAGGCCCTGCAGGTGATGGACTCGCAAGCGGTCGATGTCGCCCTGGTGGACGTCCGGATGCCGGATTCGGACGGGCTAGAGCTGCTGCACGAGATGAAGCAGCGCTGGCCCGACGTCCCCGTCATCATGCTGACGTCGTTCGACCATGCGCACTACGTACGGCGCGCCCTCGCAGAGGGGGCCGCCGGCTACATGCTGAAGGACGCGACCCCGGACGATCTCGAGCAGGCGATCAAGGTCGCGATCTCGGGGGGCGGCAACGTGCTGTCTCCACGCGTCATCCAGAACCTGTTCGAATCGATGGAGGGTGGCTCGCACGAGAACGGCGAAACCTCGCTCCGTGCATCGAGCTCCCTCACCCAGCGCGAGACGGACATCCTGGCCCTGCTCGCGGAGGGCAAGAGCAACCGCGACATCTCGCGCGCGCTCTTCCTCTCGGAGAAGACCGTGAAGGCCCACCTGGCGGCGATCTTCCGCAAGCTCGGCGTCACGAACCGCACGCAGGCGGCGATGGCTGCGGTCTCGATGGGGATCGGACCGGGGCTTCCGAATCTGGACTTCGGGGAGCGCGTGAGCGTCCCCGGCGCGAAGCGATAGCGGGAGGGACACGATGTTCCGCAAGAAGGATGAAGAGCGGCGGGCGGCCGAGACGGCAGCCGAGGGTGAGGAGACCGCCTACGAGGACAACTGGTACCGGAGCCTCAAGGCCCTCTCCGAGCGACAGGACGACGGCCCCGCGATCGAGGACGAGATCGCGGAGACCCCGGTCGCGATGAGCACGGACGTCGAGGCTCCGACCGAGATCCCCCTCGAGCCGAACGTTCCCGAAACGGCCTCGGTGGCGGCGGCGGAGATCGCGCCGCCGACGGACATCGAGACCCGCGCCGGACGGCTCCTCGAGCGGCTCCGCTCGCTCCAGAGGCTGGGCGACGAGGTCGACCCGGCTTCCGAAGAGGATCCGTCCGTCTCGAGCGGCTAGGCCCCGTCGGGCGAACGGAACTCCTCGAAGAACCGGCTCGGGGTCGGGCCGCGTTGCCCTTGGTACTTGCTCTTCGTTCCCTCCGAACCGTACGGATGGGCGGCGGGGCTCGAGAGACGGAAGAACGAGACCTGCCCGATCTTCATGCCCGGGTAGATCGTGATCGGCAGGTTCGCGACGTTCGACAGCTCGAGCGTGAGGTAGCCGTCCCACCCGGGGTCCACGTATCCCGCGGTCGAGTGGATCAACAGCCCCAGCCGCCCGAGCGACGACTTGCCTTCGAGGCGCGCGACCAGGTCGTCGGGGATCTTGACGCGCTCGGCCGTCGATCCGAGCACGAACTCACCCGGATGCAGGATGAAGGGCTCGTCCGGACCGACCTCGACGAGGTCGGTGAGGTCCGGCATCTCGCGCCGGACGTCGATGTACGGGTAGCGCGAGTTCGCGAAGACCCGGAACCGCGGATCCACGTGCAGGTCGACCGAGGAGGGCTGCAGGCACGTCGGGTCGAAGGGATCGATCACGATGCGGCCCGCCGCGATCTCCTCGAGGATCGACGCGTCGGACAGGATCATCCTCGCGCCCTCGTCCCCTCGTGCGAGGCCTCGATCCACCGCTCGAGGACGCTTGCGGCCGCCCCCTCGTCGATCGAGCGGGCCGCGAGTTCCATGCCCTCGACGACCGAGTCGGCGGCCCCGGCGATCTCGAGCGCCGTCCCGGCGTTCAGCAGGACGACGTCGCGACGCGGGCCCTGCTCGCCCTCGAGGACCGCACGCGCGATCCGAGCGCCCTCGTCCGCATCACCTCCCCGCAGGTCGTCGATGCTCGCCCTCGCCAATCCGAGGTCGGCAGGATCGACGTGCGTCTCGCGGACGTCGCCGTCGCGCACGTCGTAGACGACCGAGATCCCCGTCGTCGTGAGCTCGTCGAGGCCGTCCTGCCCGCGGAACAGCTTCGCCCGCACGCCACGGCGAGCGAGCACCTCAGCCATGATCGGCAGCATCCGGGCATCGGACACGCCGACCGCCTGCGCGAACGGCCGAGCCGGGTTGCAGAGCGGCCCGAGGAAGTTGAAGACGGTGGGCACCCGCAGCTCCCGCCGCACCGGCCCCGCGTGTGCCATCGACGGGTGGAAGGCGGAAGCGAACAAGAAGGCGATGCCGACCTCGGCGAGGCATCGCTCGATGCTCCTCGCATCCAGATCGATCCGAACGCCCAGCGCCTCGAGCACGTCTGCCGAGCCGCAGTGCGAGCTCGCCGCACGGTTCCCGTGCTTCGCGACGGGGACGCCCGCGCCGGCGACCACGACGGCCGACACCGTGGAGATGTTGAACGTCCCGCTCCGGTCCCCGCCGGTTCCGACCACGTCGATGACGGGGACCGGCGGGTGCACCGGCGTCGCGAACTCGAGCATCGTTCGCGCGAGTCCCTCGACCTCGTCGACGGTCTCACCCTTCGTGCGCAAGGCCATGAGGAACCCGCCGATCTGTCCGGGCGAGGCCTCCCCGGCCATGATCTGCCGCATGACGTCGGCGGCCTCTTCGGCGGACAGGGACGCATGCGAGGCCAGACGCGAGAGCACGGAGGGCCACAGATCGTGCTGGTCCATGGGAGCGGCAGGCTAGCAGGTCAGGGGGCACGAACCGCTCGCACACGCCCTCGCGGGCTCGCTACACTGGTGGCCCGGTCGCCCCGGCGGCCGGACCACGCGGGCGTGGTTCAATGGTAGAACGCAAGCTTCCCAAGCTTGAAACGGGGGTCCGATTCCCCTCGCCCGCTCGGTCGGTCGGATCGGCGGCGCCTCGAGCGCCGCCCTCAGCGTTCGGAGGACCGCACGAACGTGAGGTGCCGAGAGACCTCACGGAAGCCGAGCTTGCGGTAGAGCCCCTCCCCGGACGGGTCCGCCGACAGCGCCGCGACCCGGATGCCGAGCGCTCGAGCCTCGAGCAGCGCCGCGGCGGCGACGGCCGCTCCGATGCCCCTGCGGCGCCAAGTCGGGGGCGTCGCGATGTTCCCGAGTCCGGCCACCCCGGCTCCGAGCGAGAGCGTCGCGGCGCCGACGGGCTCCTTCCCGATGCGGCAGAGGAGGTGGCGGAACGGCGCATCGTCGCCGAAGCCGAGCCGGCGATTGGCCGCGACCGAGGGAGCTTCCGCGAACCGCGGATCGTCGAACGCGCTGCCGACGACCTCCACCCACGCGTCGAACGCCTCACGGTCGCGCACGCGCTCGATCACGGCTCCGTCCGGAGCCTCGGGGATGCGCAGGTCCGCGAGCTCGAGCCCGAAGCCCGGTCGATCCGTGTCGAGGACGAGCCCGTGGCGGCGAAGCGCCGACTCGATACCTGGGTCGGGATCCTCCGGCGGGACGAAGCGCCACCACATGATGGGCAGCTCGGGCGAGCGGAAAGGCGCGAGCTGGCGCTCGATCGCCTCGTCGAGGTCGTCTCGGGGTAGGTCCGCCTGGAGGATCCCGTTCGAGTATGCGGACGCCAACCCCGTTCGGAACCAGGCGGTATCGGCGTCGCGGTGGACCTCGCCGACCGGCGGCTCGTGCAAGATGGAGACCATCGCCACGAGGTCGGCGCGGACCGCCTCGGCGAGCTCGGCGTCCCCGATCGTCACCGACGGCTCCGGCGGCGCGGCGTGAACCCGAGCACGGAGGGGGCCGTCGGGCACAGATCCGCGAGCGGACAGTCCGCGCACCGGGGGAGTGGCGCCTTGCAGATCTCGCGGCCGAGCCGGATCAACCCCACGTGGAGCGGGGTCTTCAGCTGGTCCGGGACCGTCTCGGCGAGGATGTCGTGGGCCCGCTCCGCGGAGGCTTTCGTCGGGATGAGCCCAAGCCGGCGCGACACACGATGGACGTGCGTGTCGACCGGGATGGCGTCTCGTCCGAGCGCGAACGCCATGACCACCGCGGCCGTCTTCGGTCCGACCCCGGGCAGGGTTGTGAGGTATGCACGGGCGTCGGCGTCGTCCCTGCCGCGGAGCGAGGCCAAGTCGTAGGCGCCCTCGCGCTCGGCGATCTCACGAAGGATCGCCCGGATCCGTGCGGCCTTCGTGTTCGCCAGACCGCCCGAGCGGATCACGTCGGCGAGGTCGGCCGGCCTCGCGGCCACCACCTCCTCCCAGGTCGGGTAGGCGGCCCGGAGGGCGTGGAACGCACGCTCGGAGTTCAGATCGCTCGTGTGCTGCGAGAGCACCGTCCAGACGAGCTCCTCGAGCGGGTCGCTCGCGCGAGGTGGCTCCAGCGGGCCGAACGCCCGTTCCAGTCGGTTCGCGATCGTTCGGAGTCGCCGACGGTCCACGGTCACGGCCGAAGGGTACGCGAGTCCGAGCGGCGTCAGGCAGCGGTCTGCGGGGTGAAGTTCCGGAACTGGGTGAGCGCCGGGAGGAACGTCAGCGGTACGGCGTCGGTCGGCCCGTTGCGGTGCTTCGCGACGATGAGCTCGGCGGTGCCCTTCTTCTCTCGGTCGGTGTCGTCGCGGTGGATGAACATGACGACGTCGGCATCCTGCTCGATGGCGCCCGACTCGCGCAGGTCCGAGAGCTGAGGGCGCTTATCCTGCCGGCGCTCGGGGTCGCGGTTCAGCTGCGAGACGGCGATGACGGGGATCTTCAGCTCCTTCGCGAGGAGCTTCAGGCTCCGGCTGATCTCGGCGATCTCCTGCTGGCGGTTGTCCACGCGCCGGTGGTGTGACATCAGCTGGAGGTAGTCGACGATGATGAGGCCGAGGCCGCCGCGCCTCGTCGCGAGCCGCCGAGCCTTCGCGCGGATGTCGACGATCGTCACGTTCCCCGAGTCCACGATCGTGAGCGGCGCGTCGTGGAGCGACTCGGCCGCCTGCGCGATGCTCGCCCAGTGCTCGGCGCCGACGCGCTTGTTCCGGATGGCGTCCCAGGGGACGCGGGCTTCGGCGCAGAGCAGGCGCATGCCGATCTCCCAGCGCGACATCTCGAGGGAGAACATGGCGACCGGCGCCGCATGATCGACGGCGACGTTGCGAGCCAGGTTCGTCACGAACGAGGACTTGCCGACGCCCGGCCGAGCGGCGACGACGACGAGGTTGCCCGGCTGCAGGCCGGACAGCAACGAGTCGACGTCGCGGAAGCCCGTCGGCAGCCCGGCGAACGCCGAGTCGCGGTTCTGGATGTGCTCGAGGTCCAAGATCGCCTGGTCCACGAGTTCGTGGAGCGTCGCGATCTGGTCCTTCTCATCTCGGCGCGCCACGTCGTAGATCCGCTGCTCGGCCGCGTCCGCGACGTGCTCGGGATCCTCGGGCGCCGAGTACCCCATCTCCATGATGTCCGCCGCCGCCGCGATCAAGCGCCGCAGCAGCGCGTGCTGCGACACGATCCTGGCGTAGCTCGCAGCGGCGGCCGGGGTCGGCACCTGCTCGACGAGCTCGTGGATGTACAGGTGCCCGCCGATCTCCTCGAGCATCCCGCGGCGGCGGAGCTCCTCCACGGCGGTGATCGCGTCGACGGGCTCGCCCCGAGCGTAGATAGAGCGGAGGGTGTCGAAGACCTTGCCGTTGGCCGTTCGGTAGAAGTCCTCGGGCCGCACGAGTTCGACGACATCGGCGATCGCCTCGGCCGTGAGCATCATGGAGCCGAGCACGGACTCCTCGGCCTCGAGGTTGTGGGGCGGCACCCGGTCCGGCCGGATCCGCCGAACCTCCTCAGGCGCACGAACCACCGAGCCCCACCCCCTCCGTCGCTCCCCCTGGCGCCCGAACGCTAGACCCCTCCACCCGCGCCCGGCATCGGAAAACGCGGTGGGTTTCCTCCGTCGCAGGTCGCACGCCCAGATTCCTTGTCACTCCGCCTCCCACCTGCGATCTCCCCATGTGGAGAACCATGTGGAAACGTGTGTATCACGGGGGAATGACACGCGTGTGATTCTGGGCTTTGGGGGTGGTGTCCGTGAGGGCGGGATCGGGGCGCGCTCGAGGTCGGGGGCACGGGCCGGGCTGCTCGGCTCGCCCTTCGCCTTCCGTTCGTGCTCACGGGCCACCGTGGGCTTCCGGGCGACCTCGTCGACGCCCGCCCCGACCCCCTCCCGCGCGCCGCCACCGCGATCACCACCGACCACTCCAACACACGGGCCGAGATCGCCTGCCAGCCACCCCCGCACACGGCCACCCACGGGTCGGCGGGATCGTTGAGCGCGGCGCTGGGCCGCCGAACGGCGCACGTGACACCGGTGACCGCTGCCGCGGGCGTCGATGCCTGAGCCGGCGGTGCGTGAGCCCAGGGTGCGTGAGCCGATGAGTGCGGAGCCGGTGGTGTGGGGTGGTTGGCGAGGTGGGGTGCGAGGAGCGTGGGCGGCGCGCGGGGAGGGGTCTCGGCCGAGCGTCGTCGAGGCCGCCGGAAGTGCCCGCGGAGCCTGCCGAGCCAAGCGGACCGAGCAGCTCGGCCGAGGGCCCCGACCTACAGCGCGCCCCCGCAACGCCCACACGGACACCCCCACGCCCCACGACAGCACGAAGCCCCGGCCGCGCAGAAGTCGCGACCGGGGCCAGGTGCTCGAGCGCTACTGCTCCAGGGCCTCGACCTCGATCGTGAGGATCGGATCGACCTCGGGGAACAGGTGCACGCGGACCTCGTGCGAGCCGACCGAGCGGATCGGCTCCTCGAGGTGGACGTCGTGCCGGTCGACGCGCACACCCGTCTGACCGTGGAGCGCCTCGGCGATGTCGTTCGCGGTCACGCTCCCGAAGAGCTTGCCCTCCTCGCCGGCGTGCGCCTTGACCGAGATGGGCGTCGAGGCGAGCCGCGATGCCACCTGCTCGGCCTCGGCCTTCGCCTTGTTCACGCGGACCGAGTGCGCCCGTTTCAGGCTGTCGATGTGCTTCACGCCGCCACGGGTGGCCTTCACCGCGAGACCGCGGGGCATGAGGTAGTTGCGCGCGTAGCCGTCGGCGACCTCGACGATCTCGCCGGGGTGCCCGAGCTTGTCGACCGACTTCTGGAGGATGACCTTCATCGCGCCGAGTAGGGTAGGAGCGCCATCTCGCGGGCGTTCTTGACGGCGGTGGCGACATCGCGCTGGTGCTGCGAGCAGTTGCCGCTCACGCGGCGTGCGCGGATCTTCCCCCGGTCGGACACGAACTTGCGCAGCGTCGCCACATCCTTGTAGTCGACGAAGTCGATCTTGTCCTTGCAGAAGATGCAGATCTTGCGCTTCGTCTTCTTCTGCCAGGCCTTGTCGTCCTTCTCCTTCTTGGCCGGTCGTCTCTTCGTCTTAGGTGGCATCCAGTGGTGTCTCCTCGTCTCCCATCGGAGCGCCAACCGTCGCCGGCGCGGACCAGTCGCCCGAGCGGCCCTGCCGCTCGACCTTCGCGGTGGCCCACCGCAGGCTGGGCCCGACCTCGTCGGCCTCGATCTCGACGACCGTCCGCTTCTCGCCCTCCTGGGTCTCCCAGGAACGCATCTGCAGGCGGCCGGCCACGAGGACGCGCGTTCCCCTCGTGAGGGTCTCGGCGACGTTCTCGGCCAGGCTGCGCCAGGCGTTGACGGAGAAGTAAGACGTCTCGCCGTCCTTCCAGTTCCCCGCCTCGTCCTTGAAGCGACGGTTCACGGCGACGCGGAACTTCACGACGGCCGCGCCGTTCGGCGTGTACCGCAGCTCCGGGTCGTCCGTCAGGTTGCCGACGATGATGATCTGGTTGTCGCTCGCCACTTCCATCACCTTCCGATCGCAAGCCACTCGCCAGGGATGCCCCGGCAAGGGGGAAGGCTCCTCAGGCCGCCGCGCCCTTCACGACGACCTTGAATCGCAGCACCTCGTCCGCGAGATGCAGCGTGCGCTCGAGCTCCGTGATCACCGCGGGCTCCGCCGTGAAGTCGACCACGACGTAGTACCCCTCGTTCTGCTTGGCGATCTCGAAGGCGAGCCGCTTGCGCCCCCACCGGTCGATGTTGCCGACGGCGCCACCGCCCCCGGACACGACCTTGGTGATGCGCTCGACCGCCTGCCCGACGACCGACTCGTCGGCCTCGGCGGGCAGGATGAGCATGACCTCGTACGGCCTCAGTTCCCCACCTCCTCTGGTCTGGACGGCCCCCCCTCGAGGGGGAGCAGGATGCTGGGTAGGCCTCCAGAGTGTACCGGCTGGTCTCGGGCGCGACCCTAGCACCGGGGTCCGACACACGGTGGACGGCCCCACCGACGCGGGTCGTCCGCCCGGGATGCAACCCTCGACCGAGGCAAGAGGATGTGCCCGGAGGTGCGTCGTATGCACAAGGTGGGGGTCGGTATCGCGATCGCCATGGTGATGGTCGCCCTGTCGGCGTGCTCGAGCGGACCGGAGGCGGGATCGCCGAGGATGCCTGTGGCGATCGACACCGACGTCGGCTCAGACGACGTGATGGCGATCCTGTACCTCCTCAGCCGACCGGACGTGGACGTGCGCGCGATCACGGTCTCGGGGACCGGCCTCGTCCACTGCGAGCCCGGGGTTCTAATTGTCCTTGGGCTGCTCGAGGTCGCCGGTTCCGGCGACGTGCCGGTCGCGTGCGGCCGCGAGACGCCCCTCGGAGGCTCGAACGCGTTCCCGCAAGATTGGCGGGCGGCGGCGGACGGCGCGTTCGGCCTCGACCTGCCTATCCCGTCCCGAGCCGCCGACGAGCGGAGCGCCCCCGAGGTCCTGACCTCCGCGATCCGAGGCGCAGACCCACCCGTCACGCTGATCACCCTCGGGCCGCTCACGAACGTCGCCGAGGCGCTCACGGCCGAGCCTGAGCTCGTGGGCGATCTCGCCGGGATCGTCTCGATGGGCGGTGCGCTCTTGGCTGGCGGCAACGTCGAGGACAACCCGGAGGCCGAGTGGAACTTCCACGCCGACCCGCTCGCGGTCGACGTCGTCCTGCGCTCGGGTGCTCCCATCACGCTCGTCCCGCTCGATGCGACGAACTCGGTACCGATCACGGCGTACTTCGTGGATGCCCTCGCAGGACACCACGTGACGCCGGCGGCCGACACGGTCCTCGAGCTGCTCCAGGCGAACCCGTACCTCGTCGAGCCCGGGAACTTCTTCTGGGATCCGCTCGCCGGGGTGCTCGCGACGGAGGGTTCGTCCGCGGCCTTCGAGGAGCGGCGGGTGGTCGTGCTCCAGGGCTCGCCCGATGTCGACGGAGAGCTCCTCCTGTCCTCGGCGGGCGTCACGGTCCGAGCCGCGATGCAAGCCGATGCCATGGCGTTCGAGACCGAGTACCTGAACACGCTCAACGGCGACGACGCGATCTCGAGCACCCGCCCTGAGCCCGATCTCACGATCACCCTCACGGCGGACGGATGCGAGAGCCAGATCCCGGACACGATCCCTCCCGGCCCGATCGACGTCGAAGTACAGAACCCACTGACGGTGGGCGGTGCAGCCATCTTGGCGACGACGAAGGGGAACCACTCGATCGACGAGCTCGCTGCCTTCGTCAGGGGCGTCGATGCTGCCGAAGACGCACGGCCTCCGAGGTGGGTCGTCTCCGAAGCGTGGACCGACGCGCCCGTGGGCGGAAGCGCACTCGCGCCGTGGGTACTCACGCCGGGGGCCCATGCGGTCGTCTGCGTGGTCCAGGGAACGGCCGTGGTCCTCGCCGACACGATCCAGGTCTCCGGCTGAACGGACCCTCAGGGGTAGACTGCCCCGACAGACAGCCGTGCACTCGGTTGAAGGAGGCGCGAGCGACATGACGGTGACGATCCACGACCTGCGCGCATGGAAGGCGGAGGGCACGCGCTTCGCGATGCTCACCGCGTACGACTTCCCGACGGCGCGGATCCTCGACGAGGCAGGGATCCCGGTCCTGCTGGTCGGCGACTCCCTCGCGAACAACGTCCTCGGGTACGAGACGACGCTGCCCGTCACGATGGAGGAGATGCTCCATCACACGCGCGCCGTGACCCGGGGCGCGCGGGACGCGTTGGTCGTCGGCGACATGCCGTTCCTCTCTTACCAGGTCTCGATCGAGGAGGGCATCCGGAACGCGGGGCGCTTCCTCAAGGAGGGCGGGGCCCATGCCGTGAAGCTCGAGGGCCCCCAGCTCGAGCTCACGAGCCGGCTGGTCGACCTCGGGATCCCGGTGATGGGGCACGTCGGCCTCACCCCGCAGTCCGTGCACGGGATGGGCGGCTATCGGATCCAGGGTCGGGGCGAGGAGGCGGCACGCCGCATCGCCGACCAGGCGCACGCGATCGCGAAGGCCGGTGCCTTCTCGCTCGTGCTCGAGGGCGTGCCGGCTCCGCTCGCACGTGAGATCACCTCGGCGTTGCCGGTCCCCACGATCGGGATCGGGGCGGGTCCGCATTGCGATGCGCAGGTGCTCGTCCTCGGCGACGTGCTCGGCCTCAGCGAGCACCCGCCGAAGCTCGCGAAGGCCTACGCGGACCTGCGTGGGACGATCGCCGAGGCCGCTCGTTCCTTCGCGGCCGAGGTCCAGGCGGGCACGTTCCCCGACGAGGATCACACCTACCACTGAGGACGGCGCCGGGCAGCCCTAGACTTCGGCCGTGAGCGCGCGCGGACGATCACGCCGGTGGATCCTCGTCGCCGCGGTCGTCGCCGCCTCCGCGACCGCCCTGTTCCTCGGCGCGACCCTTGCCGACGCGCGGAGTGGGAGCGGTCTCCTCCTCGCCACCGCCGCGTGCTTCGGCGCGACGGTCCTCCTCGGCGGGGTGTGGGCGGCCTCCCGTCCGGCCGTCGATCCGGCCGTCGAGCGCGCGGAGACCGCGGAGAACCTGGCCGAGGAGCTTCGCGGGCCGCTCGTGTCGCTGCGGTCCCTGTCCGCCGCCGGGGTTCGGGTGGCGGCCGAGCTGACCGAGGAGGAACGGCTCGCTTTCTTCTCCCTCATCGACGAGGAGGCCGCGCGGTTGCGGCGGAGCGTCGAGGGGACCTCGGCCGCCTTGCGGATCGAGGCGGGCGGGATCCGCTACGACTTGCGCGAAGACGACCTCGGCACGCTCATCGAGGAGTCGGTCGCGGAGGTCCCTACCGGAGCCCATCCGATCCACCTCGAGCTCGAGCCCGACCTTCGGGCCCGCGTCGATCGGCTCCGGCTGGGTGAGGTGCTCGCGACCGTCCTCGACAACGCGGCCACCTTCTCCCCTCCCGACGCCCCGATCGAGGTGCGGGCTTTCCGTGATCCCGACCGCTCGGTCGTCATCGAGATCGCGGACCACGGGCCCGGCATCCCGGCGACCCACCGTCCTGCGCTGTTCCATCGAGGCGTGCGCTGGCGCCCGCCCGGGTACGAGGAGGCGCCCGGCTCGGGCGTCGGACTGTTCGTCGCGCGCGCCCACATGACCGGCCAGGGCGGGGAGATCCGGCTCGAGGACCGCCCCGAGGGCGAGCACGGGCTCGAGCCCGGCACGGTCGTTCGCATCGCGCTGCCGCCCGTGGCCTGAGTTGGGGACTACCCAGCGCGGACGAGACCGAAATCCCCTCCCTCACCGCTCATGCGGGCGGATCTCGGGACCGAAACCCTCGGGGACGGCACAAGAGCAGCGGGCGGAGGCCTCGGCCACCGCCCGTGCCCCGGAAGGCGGTCGGAGAGCCCGCCACCGGGAAGGTGATGGTGGGGCCGCCTCCCCCTCGGCGGCCCCGCCTCGCGTCCGGGCTCGGCCGTGAGGAAGAGCCGCGCTCCCGGCTCCGAGGCTCACCGATGCGAGAATCCCGCCGATGCGAGGATCCCGCGGGTGAGCGGACACGCCCGGCGCCGGATCGGGCTCGGGCTGGTGTTCATCTGTCTGGCGGCGACGCTCGGCCTCGGTCTCGCGATCAAGGCGCCCTGCGCCGGCGGCGACTGGGCCGACGGCCGCCAGTACACGCGGCTGTGCTACTCGGACATCGTCCCGCTCCTTGGGACCGAGCAGCTCACCGGGAACCGGCTGCCGTACCTGGACGCGTGCGGCGAGAGCACCGGCCAATGCGACGAGTACCCGGTCCTGTCGATGTACACGATGCGCCTGGCCGCGTGGGCCTCGGACGGCGTCGGCGGCTTCTTCACCGCGAACGTCGTCTTCCTGGTCGTCGCGGCGTTCGTGACGGCCCTGTGCCTCTACCTGCTCGTCGGCGCTCGAGCCCTGTTCTTCGCGCTCGCCCCCACCCTCGCGATCTACGCCTTCATGAACTGGGACCTCCTCGCGGTGGTCTTCGCCACGGCGGCGACGCTCGCGTATCTCCGAAGGCATGACACCACGTCGGGCATGCTCCTCGGGCTCGGGGCGGCGGCGAAGCTCTACCCCGCCTTCCTCGTGATCCCGTTCGTGGCGGGCCGGTTCCGCGAGCACGACCCGGATGGGGGGATCCATCTCGCGTGGGCCTCGATCGGGACCTGGCTCGTCGTGAACGCCCCGTTCGCCATCGCGGCGCCGTCGTCCTGGTGGCGGTTCTTCTCGTTCAACTCCGAGCGGCCCGCCGACTGGGACAGCTTGTGGTTCATCGCATGCCACCGGATCACCGGCCGGCTCTACTGCGAGCCGACGAAGCTCATCAACGTCGCGTCGCTCGCCCTGTTCGTCGTCTCGACCGCGGCGGTCTGGTCGCTGAAGCGGGGGCGCGAGCCCGACTTCGCGCGCTGGACGCTCGGCTTGCCGATCCTCGTGCTGTTCCTGCTCACGAACAAGGTCTACTCGCCGCAGTACGGCCTCTGGCTCCTCCCGTGGTTCGCACTCGCCCTCCCCGCGCCGAGCGCGTTCGTGGCCTTCTCGGTCGCCGATAGCGCGGTGTTCGTCACCCGCTTCTCGTGGTTCGGCCAGTACGCGGGCCTCGGCGGCCTGCCGATCGGCGCGTTTCAGATCGCGGTGCTCGTGCGAGCCGCCGTGCTCGTTTGGTGCCTCGTCGAGTGGGTGCGGCGACCGCAACCCGGCCGCGAGCCCTCACCCGTCCGCCGCGATCTCGCCCCGACATGAGGCCTGCCGCCGAGGTTCCGGCCGTGCCCGACCGCCGTGGCCCGCGGATGCCCGCGTCGCTCCGGGAAGGGTTCGTCTTCGCGCTGAAGGTGTTCCTCGGCGTGCGGATCGTGCTGTTCGTGCTCGGACTGCTCTCCCCCGGGCTCTTCCCCGCCCTCGACCCGGTCTCGGTCCCCGGGTGGCCGGCGACGGCGTTGCCCGATCCGGGCTGGCACAACCTGTTCACGGCCTGGGAGC
>JBLNAW010000353.1:0-9099 GCA_050259555.1 Solirubrobacterales bacterium | reverse complement strand
GTCGAGCTCACGTCCCTCGCGCGACGCTCGATGCCGACCCGCGTGTGGCGACGGATCCACCTCGCGAGCTACGGCCTGTTCGTCCTCTCCACGGTGCACGCGATCTCCGCCGGGACCGATGGGCGATCGGCCATCTTCCTCACGATCGTCTCCGCCGCGGTCGGACTCGTCGGCGCGATGACGGCGCTTCGGGTTGCCCGTCGGCGATCACGGGTTCGGCTCGCGGTGCGCGAGGCGAACCTACGCGCGAGCCTGGGGTAGCGGCATCCCGCCTCGCGGTAGGTTGGGCCCGATGCGCGCGATCGGGACGACGGAGCGGCGGGCGCGGCTCGGGCTGCGTCACCGGCTCGCGCGAGCCGCCGGATCCGTCGATGAAGCCGCCGCCGCGCTCGTCGGCCTGCACTCGAGCGATCCGACCTCGGTATACCTCTCGGCTCGCGCCAGGGTGACCGGGTTCGTCCCCGAGGACCTCGAGGACGCGCTCTACGAGCGGCGGTCGCTCGCGCGGATGATCGGGATGCGCCGGACGCTGTTCGTCGTGCCGCGCGACGTCGCCGCCGTGATGGACGAGGCGTGCACGAGGGCGCTCGCCCCGCCCGAGCACCGGCGGCTCGTCGGCATGCTCGAGGAGCAGGGCGTCGCCCCCGCCGGGAAGGGCGAGCGCTGGCTCCGGCGCGTCGCGGCCCAGACGCTCGAGGCGCTCGCCCGCCGCGGGCCCTCCACCGCGCGAGAGCTCACCAAGGACGTCCCCGACCTCGGCGGGAAGCTCGTGTTCGGGCAGGGACGGGCGTGGGCGGGGGCGATGGGCGTCTCCACGCGGGTGCTGTTCCTCCTCGCGGCCGAGGGCGAGATCCTGCGCGCGCGCCCGCTCGGGACCTGGGTCTCGGGGCAGTACCGATGGGCGCGAACGGAGGACTGGCTCGGCGAGCCGCTCACGCAGATCGGCCACGCCGAGGCCTGCGCGGACCTGCTCGGCCGGTACCTGCACGCGTTCGGACCGGTCACGACGACCGACGTCCGCTGGTGGACCGGATGGACCGTGCGGCTCACGGCGACGACGCTCGAGGCGGTCGGCGCGGTCGAGGTCGGGCTCGACGATGGCGTCGGGTACGTGCTCCCCGACGACCTCGGCCGGGTGACCTCGACCCGTCGATGGGTCGCGCTCCTGCCCGGGCTCGATCCGACCGTCATGGGATGGAAGGACCGCGGTTGGTACCTCGGCGAGCACGGCCCGGCGCTCTTCGATCGCAACGGGAACGCCGGCCCGACCGTGTGGGCCGACGGCCGGGTGGTGGGCGGCTGGATCCAGCACCCGAGCGGCGAGATCGCCGTGAAGCTCCTCGAGCGCGTCGACCCGAGGACCCGCTCGGCGATCGACGCTGAGCGGGGGCGACTGCAAGCGTGGCTCGGCGACGTGCGGGTCACGCCCCGCTTCCGAACCCCGATCGAACTGGCCCTCTCGCGGTCCTGAGCAGCGTCGGGGCCCGCGAGACCCGCTTCTCGAGGTCCGTCCGACCTCATCGAGCCGCGGCCGCAGATCGGAGCATCTCGGATGGCTGGAGCACGCCGCAGCATGGGGCACCGATCTCGCCGACCGAGCCTCCGCGAGCGCTCCCCGCTGAGCGGCGTTGGACACCTAGGTGACACCACCGAGCCGGTGGTGCCTCCACCCGTGCACGGCGACGCCGACACCTTCAGACTCCCGCTATCGCGAAGGTGGGGGGAGGATGGAGGCACCGGCGGGCATCGGAGCGACGACCGGGATCCGAGCGAGCGCCGTCGTGCGACGTCTCGCCGCGTGCGTGGCGGCCGGGGCCCTCGCCGGGCTCGTCGTGGGCGGCATCGGCGGACGGCTCGCGATGCTCGTGCTGCGGCTCACCTCGTCGCCCAACCTGCACGGCCTGACGACCGACGACGGGTTCACGATCGGGATCGTGAGCGCGCAGACCGGGTTCCTGCTGATGGTGACCACGCTGCTCGGCGCGACGGTCGGGGCCGGCTATCTCGTCGTTCGGGGTTGGCTGCCCGAGCGCTCCCGGCCGTGGCTCGCCGGAGCCCTCGGCGCGCTCGTCGGCGGCGCGAGGATCCTTCGGCCCGAGGGCATCGACTTCACCCTGCTCGACCCGCTCCCGCTCGCCATCGCGATGTTCGTCGCGATCCCGGCCGGGGTGGGCGTCGCGACGACCATGCTCGCCGAGCGCTTCCTCCGCGACGGCTCGGTGTTCGCGCGCTCCCGGCTCGCGTTCGTGTCGCTCGTGCTCCTGCTCCCGGTCGTCCCGATCGCGCTCAGCGGCGCGCGCGGTCCGGTCGGCGGCTCCCTCACCGTCGCGGTCCTCGCGATCATCGCGATCGTCACGCTCGTGGCGGTCGGTGTGCGGCGCGGGACGCTCGGGCGCATCTGGGCGTCGGAGCCGGTCGTGTGGCTCGGGCGGGCGGTGCTCGCGGCCGCGGCGGTCGCCTCCTCGGTCGAGCTCGCTCGAGACGTCAGCTCGATCCTGTAGCCGCGAGCTCGCGGCGCACGACCGGCGCGACCTCGGTCCCGAACAGCTCGATCGACCGCATGATCCGATCGTGCGGGATCGGCCCGACGCTGAACTGCACGAGGAAGCGATCGTGGTGGAAGATCCCGTGCTGGTACAGGATCTTCTCGACCACCTGTTGCGGGCTGCCGACGAAGTTCGCGCCGCGGAGGGTCGCCGCCTCGTCGTACGCCTCGCGGCTCATCGGCGGCCAGCCGCGCTCGCGGCCGATCCGGTCCATCACCTCGGACACGGCGGGGTACGAGCCCTCGAGCGCCTCCTGCGACGTCGGCGCGATGAAGCCGTGCGAGTTGATGCTGAGTGCCGGCGGAGGCTCGAACCCCGTGCGGGCCGCGGCCTGGCGATGCAGCTTCGCGAACGCGGCGAAGCGCTCGGGCAGGCCGCCGATGATCGCGATCGCCATCGGCAGGCCGAGCGTCCCGGCGCGGATCGCCGACTCGGGGTTGCCGCCGACCGCGATCCAGATCGGGATCCGCCGCTGCAGCGGTCGCGGGTAGACGGCACGGTCATCGATCGGGGCGCGATGCTTGCCCGACCACGACACGCGCTCGTGTTCGCGGACCTGGAGCAGGAGCAGGAGCTTCTCGGCGAACAGCTCGTCGTAATCGTCGAGGTCGTAGCCGAAGAGCGGGAACGACTCGATGAACGAGCCGCGGCCGGCCATGATCTCGGCCCGTCCGCCCGAGAGCAGGTCGAGCGTCGCGAAGTCCTGGAACACGCGGACGGGATCGTCGGAGCTGATGACCGAGACCGCGCTCGTCAGGCGGATCCGCGTCGTGCGCTCGGCCGCCGCCGCGAGCACGACCGCCGGCGAGGACACGGCGTAGTCGGGACGGTGGTGCTCGCCGACGCCGAACACGTCGAGGCCGACCTGGTCCGCGAGCTCGATCTCCTCGATGAGGTCGCGCAGGCGCTGCGCCGGACCGCCGGACTCCTCCGGCGCCCGGCCGGGTGTGACCTCCGCGAACGTGTAGACGCCGAGCTCCATCGTCCAGCGATGGTCTCACGTCGGCCGTCATACACTCGCGCGATGCACGCCGAGACCCGGTACACGGACAGCGGTGGGCTCCAGATCGCGTACCAGGTGCTCGGTGAGGGCGACCTCGATCTCGTCTTCGCCTTCGACTGGGCGAGCAACGTCGAGCTCATCTGGCAGCATCCGACCGTCGAGCGCTTCCTCCGGCGGCTCGCGTCGTTCTCCCGGCTGATCCTGTTCGACACGCGCGGGATGGGGCTCTCGGACCCGGTCGAGCGACCGGCGCCGCTCGAGGAGTGGATGGACGACGTTCGCGCGGTGATGGATGCGGTCGGCTCTGGGCGCGCGGCGCTCGTGGGCCACGGCCACGGCGGCCAGCTCGCGATGCTCTTCGCCGCCTCGCACCCAGAGCGGACCCAGGCACTCGTGACCGTCAACTCGTTCGCCAGGCTCGCCCGTGATGTCGACTACCCCGCCGGGATGCCCGAGCACGTGCAGCGCACGATCCTCGAGGGCCTCCGCGAAGGTTGGGGTACCGGCATCGCGCTCCCGATCCTCGCTCCGGACCTCGCCCACGACGATCAGGCCGTCCGCTGGTGGGCCGGGCTCGAGCGCTTCGGAGGAAGTCCTCGGCGCGCGATGCTGAAGCAGCAGATGGTGCTGGACACCGACGTGCGCCGCGTGCTGCCGGCGATCGCGGTGCCGACCCTCGTCGTGCAGACCCTTGGGAACCGCCTTGTCCTCCCGGAGCACGGCCGCTACCTCGCCGAGCACATCCCGAACGCCCGCTACCTCGAGCTCCCCGGACCCGGACACTGGCCGTGGGCTTCCGCCGACGCCCTGCCCTCCATGGACGCGATCGAGGAGTTCCTCACCGGCTCCCGCTCCGCCCTGGGCGCCGAGCGGGTGCTCGCCACGGTCGCGTTCACCGACATCGTCGGCTCGACCCGGCTCGCGGCCGAGCTCGGCGACCGCCGCTGGCGCGAGCTGCTCGAGACCCACGACTCGGTCGCCCGGCGCGAGATCGACGCGGCGCACGGACGCCTGGTGAAGACGACCGGCGACGGCCTGCTCGCCACCTTCGACGGTCCCGCCCGCGCGATCCGCACGATCCGCGCCGTCGAGCAGGCGCTCGCGCCGCTCGGTCTGGAGATCCGCGGCGGCCTTCACGCCGGCGAGGTCGAGATCCGTGGGGACGACATCGGCGGCATCGCCGTGCACATCGGCGCGCGCGTCGTGGCGCTCGCCGAGCCCGGAGAGGTGCTCGTGTCCTCCACGGTCAAGGACCTCGTCGCGGGGAGCGGGCTCGAGTTCCAGGACCGAGGCGAGCATGAGCTCCGCGGCGTCCCCGGCTCCTGGCGCCTGTACGCCCTCGCGGCCTGAGCACCACACTCGGGGGAGCCTTGCGTTCTGCTTGCGCTTGCGTTGACCTTGCGGTAGGGTGGCGGCATGAGCACTGCGACGGCAACCCGTCTGGACCCCGCAACCGTCGCCGAGATCGAGCTCGCGCTTCCGCTCGCGCTCCGCGGCGACGAGGCCGCAGGCCGCCGCTACGCCCAGGCATGGCGGCGCGTGGTCCGCGAGCTGCTCGAGCCGTACCTCGACACGCCGGCCTCCTCGGTGGCCGTCCTCGAGCACCTCGCGCTCACCGCACCGTTCGGGGCCGAGGGTGCGCTCGACGCGCTCGTGTCGGTGGCGGCGGCCATCATCCCCGGCATGCAGGCTCCGACCGTGACCGCACGCCCTCCCGCTCCGCCGCCCGAGCCGATCGCCCTCGCTCGGTTCACCCGGCTCGTGCTCGCCGAGCTCGAGGGCGCCGGCACCGGCATCGAGGCCCTCATGGCCTCCTGGCACCTGTCGGTCACCGACGTCGGACGGCTGTTCGGCGTGCGGCGGCAGGCGGTGCAGCAGTGGCTCGAGGGCGGCGTGCCCTCGGCGCGTCGTCCCAAACTGCTCGCGATCCTCGGCATCGCCGACCTGCTCGAGCGCAACCTCCTCCCGGAGCGCATCTCCGCCGTCGTCCGCTCGCCGAGCGACGCGGACGGCGGACGTTCGATACTCGAGGCGATCGCGGCGGACCGCCACGACGAGATCCTCGAGCGGACCAGGCGCTCGTTCGACTGGGCCTGGAGCGCCTGAGGCCGTGCGCTTCCGGCACGTCGCCCGCGGCGGCCGCTTCGTCCGCGTCGCGGATCCGGCCTGGCGCTCGCCGCTCGACGGCTCGTTCGCGGCCGAGCGCGGCGGCCGATGGAACCCGCCGGGCTCCTTCCCGGTCGTCTACCTCTGCTCGAGCATCGACGTCGCGCGCGCGAACGTGCTCCGCCGGTTCGCCGGTCTTCCCTACTCGGTGCTCGACCTCCAGCCCGACCGGCGCCCCGACCTCGTCGAGACCGACGCCCGCGAGCATCGCGCGGTCGACGTCGTCACGGACGCCGGCTGCCGAGCCGCCGGACTGCCCGAGACCTACCCGCGCGATCCGAACGGCACCGAGGTCGGCTGGGACCGCTGCCGGCCGATCGGTCGCGCGGCCTGGGATCAGGGCGAGCCCTCGATCGCCTGTCGCAGCGCGGCCACGCCTCCCGGCGACGGGGGCGAGGAGCTCGCGTGGTTCGTCCGCGGCCGCGCGGATCGCCTCCGCGTGGAAAGACGCCGAGCGTTCGACGACTGGTTCGTCTAGCCCTGAACGAGCCGGTAGACCGGCCCCGAGAGCGACAGCACGTACAGCTCGCCATTCTCGTCCTCACCGAACGATGCAGGGCCGTCCACCGTGGGGCCGAGGTCGCGACGCCCCGTCGCGACGCCGTCGTGCAGGACGAACGCCTCGAGCGCTCCTCGGCAGAAGTCGGCGAACACGTAGGCGCCGACGAGCGTGGGGATGTCCGTCCCTCGGTAGACGTACCCGCCGGTGACGGCGCAGGTCGTGCCGTCGTGCGGATATTCGTACACGGGGGGCACGGTCTGCAGGTCCCCCGGCACCTGCCCGGCGAACGGGTGCGTCCCCTCGAGCAGGTTCCAGCCGTAATCGAGCCCGCCCGGCGAACCTGCGGGCTGCACATCGATCTCCTCCCAGGAGTTCTGGCCGACGTCGCCGATCCACAGGTCGCCCGTCGCGCGGTCGAACGAGAAGCGCCATGGGTTCCGCAGACCGTACGCCCAGATCTCGGGACGCGCGCCGCCGCTGCCGACGAACGGGTTGTCCGGCGGGATCGCGTACTCACCGTCGGCCGGCCGGGGCGAGATCCGCAGGATCTTCCCGAGCAGCGTGGCGAGGGATTGCCCGTTCCCTTGGGGGTCGCCGGCGCTCCCGCCGTCGCCGAACGCGATGTAGAGGTACCCGTCGGGGCCGAACGCGAGGTTCCCGCCATTGTGGTTCGAGAAGGGCTGGGGGACGTCGAGCACGTCCCTCCCGCTCCGGACGTCGACGGCGCCACCCTCCATCCGGAACTCGATCACGCGCGTGTTCCCGTCGAGGTCGGTGAGGTCCACGTAGAGGAAGTCGCCGTCCGGCGAGAAGGCGAGGCCGAGCAGACCCTGCTCCGAGCCGAGCGACACCCAGTGGCTCAGGTCGAGGACGACCCTCGGATCTCCCCCATCGTCGAGGGCCACCACCCGTCCCGTCTTCTCGGCGATGTAGAGGGCGGGGTCACCTGCGCGGACCGCGAGCGCGACCGGCTGCTCGAGGACGGCGACCCGCTCGAGCGCCACCTTCGCCCCGGCGAGCGATCCCGAGCGCGCCGGCGTCGGGCTCGCCGGGGTGGAGATCGTCGGGGTCGACGTGGACCGGGTCGGGCTCGGTGCCCCCTCCCCCGCCGACGTGCACGCCCCCGCGAGGAGGCTCGCCGTCAGCACCGACACCGCGAGCCGCCGCGCCGCGGTTCGGAGTGGCGGCTCGCGACGCCAGTGGGTTCGCGGTCGAGGCACGCGCTCAGGTTACCGAGCGACGGCGACGACGTTCGACGGCGAGCAGGCCGAGGGTGAGCAACGACAACGCCCAGCCGGCGATCGCCGCGACGCGCCATCTCTCGGACCCGGACCCAAGAGCGGTCGAGCTCGCGACCGGCGACGCGTCGAGCGTCGTGCCGATGACCGGTCCCGCCGCGGTGCTCGTGCCGATCGCCCCGCCGGAGCCGTCGCCGACTACGACCGTCCCGACCATCCCCGGGTGCCACGTGCACACGTAGGGGAAGACACCCGCCTCCTCGAACGTGTACGTGGCCTCGTGGTTGCGCTTCAAGGGGTCGTAGCTGCCCCACGCGCCGTTGGCACCGAGGACCGTGTGCGTCGTACCGTCGCGGTTCACGAACGTCACGGTGTCCCCCGGCTGCACCCGCACGATCGTCGGCGTGAAGCAGAAGGACTCGATCCGGACCGTGGTGCCGGCCTCGTCGGTGACCGGGCCGCCGCATCCGCCACCGCCGCTCGCCGAGGCGGTCCCCGGCGCCAGCGCGAGCGCCAGGGTCACGATCGCGGCGGCGACCACCCCGCGTTCCATGGATCTGCCTGCCATGGCCTCTCCTCCCCTCCGGTGATGGGGGATGACCGGTCGAGGCCTGGGGTGGTTCCCGGGGGGTCCCCGACCGCAGGGGCCGTTCGCCCTTGCCCGGCACCCGGGGAGGAAGGCACCGTCCTCGCACGGAAGGGAGGACCCCTCAGATGGGCGTGTTCCAACGTCTCGCGAACCCGTTCTTGCTCCGCGCGCTCCGCACCGGCCACCCGACGCGGCTCGGGACGTCGCTCATGGCGATCACGGTGACGGGCGTCAAGACGGGTCGGGACTTCACGTTCCCGGTCCAATTCGTGCGCGACGGCGACACGATCTGGGTGCTCCCCGGCCACCCCGAGAGCAAGACGTGGTGGCGCAACCTCCGCTCGGGCGCCCCGGTGCGCCTGCATCTCGAGGGTGTCGACGTCGGCGGGACCGCCGTGGCGATCTCAGGCGGCACGGACCCCGAGGAGGCCGTTCGAGGCCTTCGCGCGTACCTTCGGCGAACCCCGGCCGCTGCCCGTGCGGTCGGGGTCGCCGCGGACGCGAGCGACGAGCAGCTCCGCGCCGCCGCGGAGCACGCGGTCGTCGTGCGGATCGAGCTCCAGGCGGCGCAGGCGCCACCGGCCCTCTAGACGCGCGCGATCGCCCGCTGCGTCTGCGGGTCGAACAGGTAGAGCCGGCCGGGCTCGAGTCCGAAACGGACCATCTCCCCCTGGCGGACCGCCGCGTCGGGCTCCGCGTGGATGGTGAACTGCGCGTCGCCCCCGGTCTGCACGCCGATGAAGGTCTCGCGTCCCAGCATCTCGACGTACGCCACGCGTCCGTCCAACGGCCCGACGAGACCGGCGCCGTCGTGCCACAGACGAGCATGCTCCGGCCGGACGCCGATGATGACCTCGGCCGGCAGGGTCGCCGGCGCGCCCGACCCCGCGGGAACGTCCAGGCTCATCTCCTCGTGTGTGAGCGCGAGCGTGTCCCCCCGCCGATCTGCTCGGACCGTCGCGAAGCTCATCGCGGGGCTCCCGATGAATCCGGCGACGAACACGTTCGCCGGCTCGTCGTAGACCGTCCGCGCGTCGCCGACCTGCTCGAGCACG
>JBLNAW010000352.1:0-10756 GCA_050259555.1 Solirubrobacterales bacterium | reverse complement strand
GCGGATCCGCCCCGACTCCGAGCTCATGTTCGCGGGCGACCTGCGTGGCGAGATCCTCACTCGCTGCGCAACCGTCCTCGCCGCCGATCCCGACGTCCTGCTCGACTCATGCTTGTCGTGGCTGCAGCGCGAGTGGGTCGCGCGGGGCCGAAAGCACAAGGTCAACGGCAAGGACGTGGAGGCACACCTGCCCGCCGAGGCCCTCGGCGGGATGGCGCTCATCGGGGCGAGAGCGGTTCGCGGGTCCTCGGTCGCGCGGAGCGATCACCTCGTGGTCCGCGGCCTCGAGCGTCACCTCTCAGCGTTCGAGCAGGTGCGGACCGCGGGTTCGATCTACGGGCAGGGCAAACCCCCGCTCGAGTTCGAGCCGCCCGTCAAGCTGAAGGCGACACAGCGAGACGGCTGGGAGTTCGGCGTGATCGACGCGGCGCTCCCAGCGCAGATCCCTGCACGCACGTCCGGAGGTGGAACCCGTGCAGGGGACCTGTGACGTCTGCAACGCCTCGACGTCGTGGGAGGAGGGCACCGGCTACACCGCCGACGAGTTCCGCGAGCTCGTCGGCAAGGGGTTCGAGCCCGACCCCTCGCTGACCCGACAGGCCGCGGTGTTCGGCATCTCAGCCGAGGCCGCGATCGAGCGGTGGAAGACCGACCTCGTCGCGAACTCCACGAGCGGGTGGCTCCTGTGCGCGAGCTGCGCCACTCGCGCCGCGAGGTACTCCTCGAAGGCGACCGGCGCCGATCCCTCGGACTTCGTGCTCACCGAGGAGTTCACGGTTCATCCGTTCGCATCGGCGACGGCAGCGCCGGGGCCTGCCTCGGCTCCAGTGAAGGCCGCCGCGCCATCCACGACGGCGGCACGGAGCTCGTTCACGGACGAGGAGTGGCGGACGCTCCAGTTCGCGCCCTTCTGGGCCTTCCACCTGGTGGCGCGGGCGGACGGCCTGGCGGACGAGAAGGAGCTCGAGGCCTTGTACGCGCAGTTCCGCGAGGCGGCGACGCAGAGGGCACCCCTCGCGCGAGAGGTCTTCGTGTCCATCGCCGCCGAGCAGCAGAACGTGCAGACCGCCTACTTCGCCGACGCACGCACCGTCACCGATGGGCTCCGCGACGTCGTCCGTGTCCTCGACGGGAAGGTGGGACACGACGAGTCGGTGATGTTCAAAGGCGCGGTCGCATGGGTCGCGGTCGACACCGCGAACGCGAGCGGGCCCGCGAGCGATCCGCTCGAGCTCGGCGAGGCCCAGGCGATCGGCGTCGTGTGGGAGGCGCTCGGCTTCGATCCCGACGAGTTCTACCGGATCGCGCCGGCCTACGGCTTCCCCTCGACGCTGCCGACGGCGGGTGGGATCGCTGCGACCGTGACGCCCCAGCCCTCGACGAGCAGCGAGAGCCGGCTCATCCCGAACACGCTCCCCCCACCGCCCGACGTCTCGACGACCGCGTGGCGGCCGAGGTCCGAACCGGCCGGCCGCCAGAAGCCGTCCAAGACCCCGGTCGGCCCCGGAGAGCGCGGGCGGGTCTCCGGGATGGTCGCGATCATCTTCGGACCGCTCGTCCTGCTGGCGGGGATCATCGGTCGGCCCACGAGTCAGGTCGTTGGGACCACGGACATCGTCGTCGGCGCCGCCCTGACGGTAGCGGGCATCTGGATGCGGAGGGGCCGCCGGAGCGGGTTCGTCCTGTTCGCCTTCCTCGGAGCGGTGGGGTTCCTCTGGTGGGCCGGCTTCTTCACGGCGTACCTGACCGGGCTCGTGAGACCGGATGGCGACGCTTCGGTCTGGGACCTCTTGTTCACTGGCCTCTTCGGCATGATCGTCACCGGGATCGTCCTCGCGTACGGGGTGAGATCGGTCCGAAAGGGCTGACGCGAGCGGGCCGCGGGTTCAGAACGCCGTGCGCGAGCGACGCCCTCTGTCGGTCCGAACGAGCCGCTCGCGATACCGGCCCGGTGCGTCGCCGATCAGTCGCTGCACGGTGCCGCGCGATCGTCCGGCCTCCTCCCGCCGATCGCCTGACTCGAGCCCCCATGCCGCGAGCCGCAGCAGCGGGAACCGGACCGGCTCGGGGGGCGCCTTCGCGATCTCGGGCCCGACCACCGGCATCGAGCTCCACTCGTCCCGCGCACCGAGCACGAGGGAGGCCAGGATCCTGCCGCCGAGCTTCGTCTGCGCGAGCCCGTGTCCCGAGAACCCGAGACCCGCGTGCACGTTCCCCGGAGACAGCGTCCGGAAGAATGGGAGGAACGAGGCGGTGTGGTCGATCGGCCCGCCCCAGGCGTGCGTGAACCGCACACCCTCGAGCTGCCGGAACATGCCGAGCAACCCACGCGCGGCGACCTCCGCCACGCGACGGTCGTGCGTCGCTCGCCGGCCGACGCGCCCGCCGTAGATCACCGAGACCGTGCCCCCGCCGATCGCGATGCGGTGATCCTCGGTCCGGCGCAGGTACAGGAGCATCTCGCGTCCGTCCGCGAGTCCCACGTCCGTCGTCCAGCCGATCTCCTCGAGCCGCTCCGGGATCGGCTCGGTCGCGACCATGAAGTCGGCGATCACCCCGAAGCTGCGTCCGAACCCGGGCCACGACGCCGCCCACGAGCCGTGCGTGAGGACGACGTGCTCGGCCCGCACGGCGCCGGCCTCGGTCAGCACGACCGACGGGCGTCCCTGCCGGACACTTCGGACGCGGGAGCCCTCGAACACGTGGACCCCACGCTCGAGCGCGACCCGGCGGAGCGCCCGGGCGAGCCGTGCCGGCTGCACGGTCGCGTTGTCCGCTGTGAACGTGCCGTCGAGGACGCGGAGCCCGCCGACGTGCCCACGGCACCCCCGCGCGTCGAGCGCCACGATCCGTTCTCCGACCCCGAGCTCCCGGCAAAGCCGGATCGCCTCGGCCGAGCCGAACCCGCCCTGCCACGCTCCCGTCCGCACGCCGAGCACCCCATCGCGGTGGAACCAGACGTCCGCGCCGTGCGCGGCGCACCAGCGCTCGGCCTCCGTCACCTCGTCGGCGAGCGCGAGCGCGTAGCGCCTCGCCTCCGCCCGCCCGAACAGCCCGACGAACGCCGGCAGGTCGTGCCACGACGACGAGAAGAAGCCGCCGTTGCGTCCGCTCGCGCCGCCGCCGCAGATGTCGGACTCGAGGAGCGCGATCCGCATCCCCGGCTCGCGCTCGGCGAGCTCGACCGCGGTCCACAAGCCGGCGAACCCGCCGCCGACGATGCAGACGTCGGCTCCGACGCGACCTCGGAGGGGCGGACACGGCTCGCCGGGATCGTGGGCGAGCGCCTCCTCGAGCCAGAACCCCCGGTCGAGGCCGGGCTGGGGGACCTCGAGCGGGCGGTTCACCCCGTGCGCTCCCTCGCCGAGGCCGCGGACCCGCGCCGCCGGCCGAGGGCCGCCGCGAGCAGGAGCAGCCGGCCGCCGATCAGGAAGAGCAGCGTGAAGCCCATCGCGATCGCACCGAACTCGAGCAACCCGCGGCCCCAGGGCCCGCCGCGGACCGCCGAACGCGCGAGGAGTCCGAGCGGGATCGCCACGACCCACGTGAGGAGCAGCATCGTCCACCCGACCCGCCGATACACCCCGACGACGAGCCCGACCACGAACCAGGCGACGAGGAGCGGGATCGCGGTCCGGAGCAACCCGGGGAGGAATGCCGCATGGTGCTGCGAGACCCCGATCACCACGAACGCGAGGAGCGCGACCGCGTCGACCGTGGCCGCGGCGCGCGGGGACGGGCGAGGCGCCGGGCGAGGCACGCGCTCATCCTCTCAGATGGAACTTCTCCCTCCCCACGCTCGTCGGTGGGCAAGTGGACGACCGACGCCAGAGCCGCCACGATGGGAAGGTGGGTCATCGACTTCCCCGTCGCCCCGCGTTCCGCGCGGCCATCCTCGCCATCGTGCTCCCCCTCCCCCTCCTCCTAGCGGCCGAGCTCGGGGACCGGCCGCCGCCGATCACGATCTCGGTGAACGGGAGCACGGTCGTGGTCGACCACCGGACCACGTTGGGGCGGGCGATCCGCGAGCTCTCCCTGCAAGCGAGCAACGGGCGCCTCCTCGACGTCGACGGCGGCGTGCTCCAGCGGGACGCAGACCCGGGCGAGGTCCGGCTGAACGGCGAGGTCGCCCCGCGCTCGAGCCTGCTCGAGGCGGGCGATGCGATCGTCGTGGCACCGGGGACCGATCAGGTCGAGGGCACTCGCCGCATCGTGGAGCGTCTGCCCGGGCAGCAACTCGGCAACCCGATCTTCACCCTCGCGACCGCGCGCATGGAGAAGATCTCGATCGTCGGCCGCGTGTCCGGCATCGTCTCCGACGTCCGGTACCGGGCGGTCGGCCCCACGCACCGCCCGGCGACCGTCGCGCTGACCTTCGACGACGGACCGTGGCCCCACACCACCCGACAGGTGGTCGGCATCCTCGAGCGCATGCACGCGAAGGCCACGTTCTTCATGGTCGGCTACCTCATCGAGCGCTACCCGGAGATCGTCCGGAGCGTCGAGCGCGCGGGCATGACGATCGGGACGCATTCGTGGAGCCACCCCTACCGCACGCCGTTCGTCGATCTGGCCCCTCACCGCATCGAGACCGAGGTCCAGCGGCCGGCCGACCTGCTCCAGAGCCGGTTCGGCATCACCCCAACCCTGTTCCGAGCTCCCGGCGGCAGCTACGATCCGCACGTGGTGGGCGTCGCTCGCGAGGCGGGGATGCGGCTCGTGCAGTGGAGCGTGGACCCGGGCGATTACCGGGACACCTCGAGGCCGGGCGCGATCGCCTCGGCGGTCCTCCGGGCGGTCCAGCCGGGGTCGGTCGTCGTCCTCCACGACGGCGGGGGGGACCAGTCGGCGACCGTCCGGGCGCTCCCGCGGATCATCCGGGGGATCCGCGCGATGGGCCTCGAGCTCGTCGCGATCGAGGTCTGAGGGAGGTGCGCGTCGACGAGGCCGTCCGGCGGCTCCGGGCGCTGGCGGTCCCCGAGCGCCGAGCCGGGATGGCTCGATACGGGATCTCGACCGAGGCTGCGCTCGGCGTGACGATGACCGAGCTCCGGGCGCTGGCGAAGACGATCGGCCGAGATCACGAGCTTGCGCTCGCCCTCTGGGAGACGGGGATCCACGAAGCTCGGTTGCTCGCCACGCTGGTCGACGAGCCGGCCCGGACGACCGAACCGCAGCTCGAGGCATGGGTCCTCGACCTCGGCTCGTGGGATCTGTGCGACGGCCTCTGCGGCAACCTCGTCGACCGGACACCGTTCGCATTCGACAAGGCCGTCGAGTGGAGCGCGCGCGACGAGGAGTTCGTGCGCCGCGCGGGCTTCGCGCTCATGGCATGGACCGCCGTTCACCGCAAGGAGGTCGAGGATGCGCGGTTCGAGCGGTTCCTGCCGATCATCCGCGCCGGTGCCACCGACGAACGCAACTACGTGAAGAAGGCCGTCTCGTGGGCCCTCCGGCAGATCGGCAAGCGGAGCCCGGCGTTGCAGGATGCCGCGATCCGAACGGCGGAGGAGATCGGGGGGATCGACGTGAAGGCCGCTCGATGGATCGCGCGGGATGCCCTCCGCGAACTTACGAGCGACGCGGTCCGAGCGCGCCTGGCCGCTCGAGCGAACTAGAGCGCGAGCAGCGCCGGCGCCAGCTCCCGGAGCTGCGGCAGGCACACGTCGTTCTCGTCGTCGGAGACCACCTGCACGCAGACGTGGTCCGCCCCCGCGTCGAGATGCGCGCGCACGCGGTTCGCGACGTGGTCGGCGTCGCCCCACGCGACCAACGCATCGATGATCGCGTCGCTCCCCTGCCCCGCGATGTCGGCGTCCGACCACCCCATCCGCTTCAGGTTGTTCGCGTAGTTCGTGGTCTGCAGGTAGTGCACGGCGAACCCGCGCGCCTGCCGTCGAGCCTCGGAAGGATCGGTCTGCAGGACGACGGTCTGTTCGACCGCGAGCACCGGCTCCGGCCCGAGACGCCGGCGCGCGAAGGCGGTGTGCTCGACCGGGACGAAGTACGGGTGGGCGCCGAGCGCGCGCTCGGCGGCGAGCTCGAGCATCCGCGGACCGAGCGCGGCGAGCACCCGCCGAGGCTCCGCCTCGGGCTCGAGCGCCGAGGACGCGGCTCGGTCCATCGCGTCGAGGTAGTCGCGCATCGCCCCCCATGGCCGCTCGTAGTGACCTCCGCGGCGCGTGACCGAGGGCGAGTGACTCACGCCGATCCCGAGCAGGAACCGATCCGGGTACGCGTCCGAGAGCATCCGCCAGCCGTTCGACATCGCGACCGGGTCGCGCGCCCAGATGCTCGCGATGCCGCTGGCGATCACCGCGCGCTCGGTCGACGCGAGGAGCCAGGAGGCGTGGCTGAACACCTCGCGGCTCGTAACGCTCTCGGGGAACCAGATCGCCGGGAAGCCGAGCGATTCGATCTCGGCGGCTGCCTCCCGCTCTTCCGCGGCCGTCTGTGCCTCGAGCGTGAAGCTCCACACGCCGACCCGCCCGAGCGCCGAGCGGAGCGCCTCGCGCTCCTCGCGCATGCCGCTGCCGAGCTGTTCCTCCATGTCGAGGCGACCCTACCAGAGACATCGGAGGGGACCGAAGTCCCCTCCGATGCAACCCGGACGACCGATCGACTCAGCGATCTTCGCCGGCACCGACCACGTCGGGGATCACGACCTTCGCGTGCTCGGGCTCATGCCCCTCGACGTTGACGCGCGGGAGCCACGCGAGCCACTTCGGCAGGTACCAGTTGAGGTCGCCGAGAAGCTTCATGCTGGCAGGCACGAGGATCGAGCGGACGATCGTGGCGTCCATGAACACCGCGACGGCGAGGCCGAACCCCATCTGCTGCAGCGGCACGAGGCGTCCTGCCGCGAAGGCCGTGAAGACCGCCACCATGATGATCGCGGCACCGGTGATGATGCCGGCCGTCGTGCGCAGGCCGTATGCCACCGCCTCCGTGTTGTCCCCAGTCTTGTCGTACTCCTCACGGATCCGGCTCAACAGGAACACGTGGTAGTCCATCGACAGGCCGAACAGGATCGAGAACAACAGGAGCGGGAGCCAAGCCTCGATCGATTGGACCTCCTGGAACTGGAAGCCGATGAGGTTGAAGAAGTCGATCGCCCAGCGATGGATCGTGCTCAGGAACCCGTTCGTCTGCTCCTGGAACACGAGCACGATCGCGCCGTAGGCTGCTCCGACCGAGAGCAGGTTCATGATCACGGCCTTCAGCGGCACGATGATCGAGCGGAAGACGATCATCAGCAGGAGGAACGACAGCCCGAGCACGAACCCCAGCACGATGGGCTGGTAGGTGTCCGTCTGGGCGAGGAAGTCCGTGAAGATGCCCGGCATGCCCCCAACCAGCACCTCGGCCTGCGTCCCCTTGAAGATCGGCGGGATGATGTCCGTTCGCAGGCGCCTCACGGCATCGAACGTCGCGTTCCCGAAGGCGTCTCCGACCGGGATCGCCGCCACCATCACGGAGTTGCCGTCTGCCGCCGGGGTCACCGGTGCGTCGTTCGCGAACGCGGGATCGTCGGCGATCGCCTGCTGAAGCTCGAGGATCGCGGCCCGCACCTCGGGCGAGGATGCATCGCTCACGTAGATCTGCACGGGGTCCGTGCGGCCGCCGGCGGCGAAGTCGTTCGAGAGCAGGATGAACGCCTGCTTGGACTCGACCTCGTCGGGCAGGGTCGCGGCGCTCTGGGTCGTGCCCTTGTTGATCGTGAAGTAGAGACTCCCCAGGCTCCCCAGGATGGCGATCGAGACGACGAGGAAGACCACCGGCCGGGCCATGACGGCCTTCGTCGTCCGGTCCCAGAACCCACCCCTCGGGTCGTACTCGCCTTCGACGCGCGCCCGCTTGGACAGACGCGGCCAGTTGATCCGGTCCTTCAGCAGTCCCATGAGCGCGGGGAGCAGGGTGAGCGAGGCGGCGATCGAGCCGATGACGACGAGGATCGCGCCCGCCGCCATGCTGCGGAAGATCGTCGTCGGCATGATCAGCATGCCGAGGAGCGCGAACACGACGGTCAGGCCGCTGAAGAGCACGGCTCGGCTCGCGGTCGCGCCGGAGGCGACGATCGCGTCGAGCGGCTCGAAGCCTTTGCGTCGCTCCTCGCGATACCTCGCGAGGATGAACAGCGAGTAGTCGATCCCAACCGCGAGACCGATCATCGTCGCGATGTTCGTCGTGAACAGACTGAAGTGCAGGTTGAACCCCCGCGCGATCAGCGCCACGCCGCCGAAGGAGATCGGGATCGCGAAGATCGCCATGGCCATCGGCAGGATCGCGGCGATGACGGCCGCGAAGACGACGATCAGCACGAGGAGGGCGATCCCCATGCCGATCATCTCGCTCTTCCGAAGGTCCTCCTCGGCGATCTTCGTCGTGTCGGCGTTGAGCGTCGCCGGACCGGCGAGCAGCAGATGGAACCCACCCTCACCCTTGCTGCCGGAGACGGTCCTCAGCTCGTCGACGGTCGCGATCTCGGCGTTCACGATCGGGACGGGGATGAGCGTGCTGCGACCGTCGGTGGAGATGAGGCCCGCGACGTCGAAGTACGTGATCGGCGGCTTCACGAGCGAATCCGCCGCGGCGACCCCGATCGCGCCACGGACGGCCTCGGTTGCGCTCAGGAAGCTGAAGCCGCCTTTCGGGTCCGGATCGTCGATCGCAACGGTTGGCGATGTTATGAAGGCGACGAGCTCGGGGGGGTCTACCCGAAGCATGCTGGGAGACAGCGTGCCGCTCGTGAAGAGCTCCTGAGGCTGGAGGATCTGGATCTCGAAGGCGTCCGCGTGTTCGGGCGGGATCGCCTGGTCCACCGCCTGCTGGAGCGTCGCGACCATCGCGGGGTCCGCATGGTCGGGCAGCTGGATCGAGACGAGCACGCCTGCCGGTGTCTTCGTCCGCAGCGTGGACAGCCCGGCGGTCTCGAGCACGTCGTACACGGTCGAGACGTTGCCGGCCACGACCGAGTCGCCGAGACCGATGATCTCCTGCTGCACCGTGCGCACGTAGGCCTCGAAGGACACGTCGGCGACCGGCAGGAGATCGTTCGTCACGATGAAGAACTCGGTGTCCTGTTGCTTGCCGGTGATGTTCTTCTCGATGAGCTGCATCGCCTGCTTGGACTCGGGGCGGTTCGTGAAGTCGATGTCCGTCGTCAAGGCGTCCGAGAGGAACGTCGACGAGGCGTAGCCCATCCCGCCGACGACCAAGACCCAGACGACGATGACCCGCCATGGGTGACGGCTGCTGGACCGTGCGAGCGACTCAGGGTTCAAGCGCATCTCTCGTCTCCCTGCCTCGGCCCCGGCCCAGCCGGGGAGCCCCACCGACGACACTTACAACGCAGGCCAGTATAGGTGTACGCTGTAAGTCGTCAACGGCGAGGACGGACGATGCCCAAGACCCGCACCATACCCAAAGCGCCGCAAGCGCGGAAGACCCGCGGTCGGCCTCGCGAGCCGCTCACCCGAGACCGGATCGTCGATGCCGCCGTTCGCATCATGGACGCCGAGGGCCTCGAGGCCGTCACGATGCGACGGATCGGTCGCGAGCTCGGCGTCGAGGCCATGTCCCTGTACAACCACGTCGCCGACAAGGAGGAGATCCTGGGCGGCGTCGTCGAGGCCGTGATGTCGGAGTTCGAGTTCCCGGACACGAGCGGCGGTGAGTGGGCCGAGCAAGGTCGTGCCGCAGCCCGAGCGTGGAGAGAGCTCCTCAAGGCGCACCCGAACGTCATCACGCTGATGTCCGAGCAGCGCGAGCCGATGACGAGCCTGCGCGCGCTCCGGCCCATGGAGCACGCGATCGGCACCCTCCGCGCGTCCGGGCTCTCGGACGAGGAGGCCGTGAAGGCGTTCCGCGCGTTCGGCGGCTACATCCAGGGGTTCGTGCTCGCCGAGGTCGCGAACCTGTTCGGCGGCGACGAGGTTCAGGTGCTGCCCGAGGAGGTGCTGGAAGCGCTGCCGATCGACGAGCTTCCGCACCTCGCGGCCACGCTGCCGTTCCTGTTCCGATGCGACTTCGACGACGCGTTCGAGTACGGGCTCGACCTCATGATCCGCGGGGTCGAGGCCAAGGTCGCGGCGGAGTCGGGTCGGACCTAGCGCAGGCCGAGCTCGTCGCCGACCCGGCCGAACACCTCGAGCGCCCCGCCGAGGTCCGCCTCCGTGTGGTCCGCGGTCACGATCGTCCGAACGCGAGCCATCCCCTTGCCGACCGTCGGGAACACGATCGCCGGCGTGAACACGCCTTCCTCGAATAGCCGGCCGGCGAAGGCCTGGGTCTTCCCTTCGTCCCCCGTGATGACCGGCGTGATCGGTGTCTCGCTCATCCCCGTGTCGAACCCGAGCTCGTGCAGGCCCGCCTTGAACATCGAGGTGTTGCTCCACAGGCGCTCGAGCCGTTCCGGCTCGTCGCGCAGGATCGCGAGCGCCTCGAGACACGCCGCGGTGACGGCCGGCGGCGTGCTCGTCGAGAACAGGTACGGTCGGCCGCGGTTCACGAGCCACTCGATCAGCTGGTGCGGTCCCGCGATGAACCCGCCGAGGACCCCGATCGCCTTCGACAGGGTTCCCACCTGGATGTCCACGCGCCCGTGGAGCCCGAAGTGATCCACCGTCCCGGCACCGCCCGTGCCGAGGACCCCGGAAGCATGCGCGTCGTCGATCATCATGATCGCGCCCCGGCGCTCGGCGACCTCGACGAGGGCGGGGAGGGGCGCGATGTCTCCGTCCATCGAGAAGACACC
>JBLNAW010000351.1:0-11642 GCA_050259555.1 Solirubrobacterales bacterium | reverse complement strand
CCGCCGGCACGCTCCGCGACTACGTGATGCTGCGCTCGGACGGCTCGCCCACGTACCTGCTCGCGGCCGGTGTCGACGACATGCTCATGGGGATGACGCACATCATCCGCGGCGAGGACCTGTTGGCCTCGACGCCGCGGCAGATGGCGCTGATGGAGGCGCTCGGCGCGACGACGTTCCCGCGGTACGCGCACCACCCGATGATCGTGGGTCCCGATCGTCAGCCGCTTTCGAAGCGGCACGGCTCGACCTCGGTCGAGGCCTTCCGCGAGCGCGGGTTCCTGCCCGAGGCGCTCGTGAACTACCTCGCGCTCCTCGGCTGGTCCTGGGGCGAGCAGGACCTGTTCACCGTCCAGGAGCTGATCGAGCACTTCGACATCTCGCGGGTCTCGAAGAACCCCGCCGCGTTCGACACGCCGAAGCTCGAGTGGATGAACAACCACTACATCCAGGGTCTCGGCGACGACGAGCTCGCGGCGAGGTGCCTGCACTTCCTCTCGGCCTCGGGTCTGTCGCCGGAGCCGACGTTGCTCCGCCGCGCGATGCCGCTCGTCCGCGAGCGGATGAAGACGCTCACCGACTCGGTCGAGCTGCTGCGGTTCCTGTTCACCGACGACGTCGCTCCGAACGAGAAGGCCGCCGCGGTGCTCGCGAAGGCACCCGAGGGCTACCTGTCCGCCGCCGCCGAGTCGCTGTCGGCCATCGACCCCTGGACCGCCGAGTCGATCGGCGGCGCGCTCGACGCGCTCGCCACGGGCGCGGGCCTGAACCGCACCAAGGGCTGGCAACCGGTCCGAGCGGCCGCGACCGGCTCGACGGTCTCGCCGCCCCTGCCCGAGTCGCTCGAGCTCCTCGGCCGAGAGCGCACGCTCGCCCGCCTGCGAGTCGCATGAAGCGTCTGCTCACCGCGGTGGTGGTCCTCGCGCTCCTCGCGCCGGAGGCACCGGCCCTCGCGGTGCCGCTCGGGCGGGCGACGAACCTCGCCCTGGCGCCGTCCGACGTCCGTCCGGAGATCGTGTGGAAGAAGATCCCGTTCGGGGCGAAGCGCAAGCGTCAGATGGCGGCGTACTCGAAGCGCCACTACGGAGAGCGCACGTGGGAGCTCACCGATCCGCAGGTCGTCGTCGAGCACTACACGGGCGGCACGTCGTTCGACTCCGCCTGGAACCACTTCGCGGCGAACGGCACGCACCTCGGAGAGAAGCCGGGCGTGTGTGCGCACTTCCTCATCGATACCGACGGCACGATCTACCAGCTGGTGAACGTCGGGATCCGGTGCCGGCACGCGATCGGCATGAACTGGACGGCGATCGGCATCGAGCACGTGGGCACGAGCGCTCGCGACATCCTGCACGACGGGCCGATGATCCGAGCCTCGCTCCGCCTCACCGTCTGGCTGATGGCGAAGTACGGGATCTCGTGGGGCAACGTGATCGGCCACGCCGAGATCCTGCAGAGCCCGTTCCACCACGAGCTCTATCCGAACTGGCAGTGCCTCACCCACGCCGACTGGAACCGCGCCGAGATGAAGACGTATCGACGGAAGCTGAAGCGCACCGCTCGGCGGCTCGACGTGCCGATCGGGGACGGCCCGTCCTGGGTCGCCTCCGGCTGCTGAGGCGGTTCCGCTGCGCTCGCGGCTCGGGCGGTTCGCGATCTATGGGGCGCTCGGCGTCGCCACCGAGATCGTCTTCACCGGCCTGAAGGAGGTCGCGGGCGGACGCGGTTCCCGCGGCCACAGCAGCCCGTGGATGTTCCCCGTCTACGGGCTCGCGCAGCCGCTGTTCGAGCCGTTGCACGATGCGATGCGCGACCGCGTACCCGTGCCGATCCGCGCCGCGGCCTACGCCGCCGGCTTCACTGCCGTCGAGTACGTGAGCGGCCGAGGCTTCCGGCTCGTGCTCGGTCGCGCGCCCTGGGACTACTCGCACGCGCGGTGGAACCTCGACGGGCTCGTCCGGGCCGACTACGTGCCGCTGTGGGCGCTCGCGGGGCTCGGGCTCGAGCGCGTGCACGACGCGCTCACACGCGCGTGAGTGCTACGCGCCGTGGACGCTGCGGAGGTGCTCCGCCGCGTCCTCGGGCATGACGGTGTTGATGCTCATCGCCGAGCCGATCTCGAACCCTGCCGGGGTCGCGATCCTGGGGATGATCTTGATGTGCCAGTGGAAGACCTCGTCCGTGTGCCCGTTCGTCGGCGCCGAGTAGACCACCAGGTTGTAGTCGGGATCGTCGCACGCGCGGCGGATCGCGGTGAGCGTCCGGATGAGGATGCAGGCGAGGTCGTCGACCTCCTCGTCGGCGAGGTCGCCGAACGAGCCCTGGTGGAAGGTCGGGAGCACCCACGTCTCGTACGGCGAGCCCGACGCGAAGGGCTCGAACGCGACGAAGCCGCCGCACTCGTCGACGATCCGCAGGCGCACCTCGCGTTCGGCCGCGAGCACGTCGTCGTACACGCACACGCCGTTCTCGTCGAAGTAGCGCGTGGCGACGTCCAGCCGGCGGAGGAGCCGCGGAAGGAAGACCGGGGTCGCGACCACTTGCGAGTGCGGGTGCGCGAGCGAGGTCCCCGCGAGCGCGCCGAAGTTCTTGAACACGACGACGGCGCGGACCTCGGGTCGCACGACGAGCGCTCGGTAGCGCCTGCGCCAGACGTCGACGATCTCCGCGACGTCCTCTTGGCTCATCTCGTCGAGCCGCGCGTCGTGGAGGGGGGACTCGATCACGACCTCGTGGCTGCCGAGGCCCGGCATCTCGCGGAACATCGGCGAGCCCGACCGATGCACCTCACCCTCGCCGACGAGCGCGCCGTACATGTTCGGCACGACGCGGACGCGCCAGTCCGTGGCGTCCGGGACCCGGAGGATCTCGGGCGGGGTCTGCTCCTCGTTCCCTGGGCAGAAAGGGCAGGCGGGGTCGTGCTCGGGCAGGCTCGGGCGGGGGACGACGACGTGCTCGTGCGGGCGTTCGCTCCGCCGGGGGGCGAGGATCGACCACTGCCGGGTCGTCGGGTCCTGACGGAGCATCGACACGGCTGCTCAGGCTAGCGTAGGGAGGGGCCGGTGACCTGCGGTTAGGGCTCGGAGACCTCGGCGCCGTCGAGCGAGGACCCGAAGAGGGGACCGTCGTCCTGCTCGCCCTTGCGCTTCGGCGACAGGCTCCGCCCGATCAGCCCGGCGACCACCGCGATCACCACGACGATCGCCGCGACGGTGACGACGAGCCCGGTGAAGAAGACCGCGGGGTTCAGCGTGCCGGAGGCGAAGTCCGAGCCCGTGATGAGCGCGTACACGTTCGCGAACGTGTAGAAGCCGACGATCGCGAGCGCCGGCAGCAGCACGAGCAGCACCAGGATGGCGGCCGCGACGCCGAGGCCGATGAACCGGGACTCGTTCACGAACGGACTGTAGCAGCGAGGCTCGGCTCGGGCGCCGAGCGCGCGGAACTTGCCGGAGAGCAGCGGGTGGCGTACCTGCTGGTATTCACAACGGGATCCGAACCCGTGTCTCCACCTCAACAGGCGGTCCGGCTCGTCCTGGGACTCCCCGCTCTCCCGGTCCAAACGTCTCCGCGGGAGGCGGCCAGGGCAGGATGACCGAGGACGGTTCAGGGTGGGAGCAGCACGCGGCGACCGTGCCCAAGTGTGACCCGGCTACGCCTTTCGCTGTGAGCCTCGTGGACCTCGAGCAGGCGATCGGTGAGCGTTCCGACGTGCTCGGCCCTGCCCCTCGCGCGCCGAGTTGCTCCACGTCCTGACACTCCCCGGCTACGACCGCGCAGGGCGGATCGGCGGGTTCTGCGCGAACCCGGTGACGCGCTCGTTCGCCGAGCTGCTCATCGACGCCGAGGAGGACAGGTACCTGCGGGCGGCGCTGGCCGGGATGCTGCAGGAGGCCGCATAGCAGAAGGGCCGGTCCGAAGACCGACCCTTCCGATGGCGATCCCACTGACTCGCCTCTCAGCCCGCAGGCCAGACTAGCTACGGCAGCAGGTAGAGCGTGTCCTTCTCGGTGGTCTCGTCGATGAAGTCGACGTGAACGTAGCCCCTGACGTTCGCGAAGTCACCGGTACCGCCGGTGATCGGGACATCGACGGAAGTGGTCGATTGCGTGAAGTGGATCGCCCCTTCGCCCACGATCTCACCTCGGCCGTCGATGAAGAATGCGCCGGTGCAGGTCTCCCATCCCTTGCCGGGCTGGATGGTGCACTGGATGTGCGCGTTACCGAGCTGCGTCGTATCGGTCTCGTCGAACAACCTGTGGAGGGTCAAGAACGAGTCTCCCGGACCGAAAGCCTTGTCGCCGACGTTGACGTTCACCTGCTTCACGTTGTGGTTCATCAAGACGATCGTCTCTGGTGCCGTGATGTCACCGGCAGCCTGCGCTACCGCGAGACCGCCCACGACCGTGAGCAGGACTGCGCTCAAGGCGATAGAGGCGATCAAGGTCGTGCGCCGAGACGTGCGGCGCTCACGTGTAGCACCTTCCATGCGTCCTCCCTTGCTCGGGCGGCACGGGGGACGAGAGTGCCCTGCCCGTGCGGCCGAACCGGCGATCCCAGGAAAGGGACCGTTTCCGATGGCCGCACGCAATGGCGTCCTGCAAGCGGAGCCCGACAGGGCATCCGGCAACCGAAGGCCGCACTCTACAGCAACGTATGCGTCAGCGCGCATCGGGATCTTGCAGGAGGTGGGGTGCTGAGTCGTCCCGGCCTCGGCTAGCAGCTAGCACCTGGAGATCTGAGTAGACAGGAGCATGAGATCCAGGCTGTCGATCTGCATCCGAGGGCGGAGGCACCCTCCGAACCCGATACCGCTCCCACCTCGTAGTCCCAACGGGATTCGAACCCGTGTCTCCACCTTGAGAGGGTGGTGTCCTAGGCCACTAGACGATGGGACCGGACGTGCCTGGCCGAGGCCGGCAGCGAGTGTAGCAGCCGGGCCTCGGCGACCCCCTCCGACCTGCTAGTTCTCGCCCTGCGAGCGCGTGTAGCCGGGCTCGCCGTCGAACTCCTGGAGCTTCTCGATGTGCCCCCAGCGGTGCCGCGTCGAGACGCGCCGCAAGAGTTCGGCAACCGCCTCATCGGACACGTCCTCGGCGGGCTCCTTCAGCATCAGGCGGCAGTACGAAGCGTCGACCATGTCCGTGATCGCCCCGGTCGAGGGATACACCTGCGTCCCGCGGCAGGAGATCATCTTCAGCGTGAAGGCGGTGTCCTTCACGAGCTCCTCGATGCTTCGCCTGAGCTCCTCGGCCGAGAGCGGCGACTCGACGAACAGGTCGATGCCGACGACCCGGCGGCTCGAGGGGCGGACGAAGTCGGGGCGCGGGTCGACCTCGGGCAGGACCTGGGGCTTGTACTCCCGCACCTGCCAGCGCTCGGAGCGCTTACCGAGGTTCCCGATGATCGCGTCCGTGTAGGCGCTCGTCGGCGTTCCCTTGTCGTAACCGACGATGTCGCCGGTCCGCACGCCGGACTCGAGCGTAACGAGCACGGCATGCTCGATCTCGGCCGCGGCCTCGAACTCGCCCAGGTGCCGCAGCATCATCACGGCGGTGAGGATGAGCGCGGTCGGGTTGATGACGTCCTTGCCCGCGTACTTCGGTGCCGAGCCGTGCACCGCCTCGAAGATCGCGACCTCGTTGCCGATGTTCGCGCTCGGCGCGAAGCCGAGGCCGCCGACGAGCGCGCTCGACTCGTCGGACAAGATGTCGCCGTTCATGTTCGTCGTCACGATGACGTCGAACTGCTCGGGCCTCTTCACCAACTGGTGCGCGGTGTTGTCGACGATGAGGTGCCAGGCCTCGATGTCGGGGTACTCGGGGGCGATGTCCTCGAAGGTCTTCTTCAGCATCCCCTCCGAGAACTTCATGATGTTCGCCTTGGTCGCGCAGGTGACCGTGCGGCGGCCTTCCGCGCGCGCGAGCTCGAACGCGAACCGCACGATCTTCTCGCACCCCTTGCGCGAGATCAGCTTGAGCGTCTGTGCCACGCCGGGCGTCTGCATGTGCTCGATGCCGGCGTACAGGTCCTCGACGTTCTCACGGACGATCACGAGGTCGATCCCGCGACCGCTGTACGGCGTGGTCACGCCGGGGAGCTCTCGCGCGGGACGGACGTTCGCGTAGGTCTCGAACAGCTTGCGGAGCGTGACGTTCGCGCTCTTCTCACCGAAGCCGATCGGGGTCGCGAGGGGGCCCTTGAGGACGACCCGCGTCTTGGAGATCGACTCGATCGTCTCCGGCGGCACGCCCGAGGGCAGGCCCTTCTTGAACACCTCGGCGCCGGCTTCGCGCTCCTCCCACTCGATCTTCGCGCCGGCGGCCTCGACGATCCGTTGCGCGCTGCGCGTGACCTCGGGGCCGATGCCGTCGCCGGGGATGACGGTGACCAGGGTGTTGCCGGACGGTGTGATGGAACGCTCCATGGTGGCTCCTCGCGTGCGGGACCCGCCAATCCTCCCACAAGCCCGCGTGCCCCCGAACCGAGGGGTCGCTGGTAGGGTGGGCGCTCCTCATGAGCCGCCCGAGCCGTCCTTCCCGGAACCGCCGCGTTCGCGAGCCTGTCGTCCTCCTGTTGCTCGTGGCCCTCGTCGCGGCGGCGTGCACGTCTTCGGGGGCCGCGGAGCGGCCCGGCGCCTCGACCGCAGGGAGCGGCGGGACGGCCACCGGCGCGTCCGGCAGCGCCGGAACGCCCTCGCCGTCGCCCGAGCGCCTCCACGGGTTCGAGAACATCCAGCACGTGGTGTTCATCGTGCAGGAGAACCGCTCCTTCGATCACTACTTCGGCACCTACCCGGGGGCCGACGGCATCCCGATGACCAAGGACGGGCAGCCCACGGTCTGCGTGCCGGACCCGGTGCTCGGCACCTGCGTGAAGCCGTACCACGACGCGACGCTCATCCAGCAGGGAGGACCGCACGGACAGCCGCAGTCGGTCGCCGACGTGAACGGGGGCAAGATGGACGGGTTCGTCCGGACGCTCGTCGCCGGCCCGAACGCGTGCGCCGACGACCGGACCCTCCCGTCCTGCCGAGAGGACCTCGGGCCGCAGGGCCAACCCGACGTCATGGGATGGCACGACGCGCGCGAGATCCCCAACTACTGGGCGTACGCGGACCACTTCGTCCTGCAGGACCATATGTTCGCGCCTGCCGACTCGTGGACGCTCCCGTCGCACCTGTTCCTCGTCTCCGCGTGGGCGGCGAGCTGCGCCGACCCGACGGACCCGATGAGCTGTCGCTCGGACCTCGGCCTGGATGGGGTCGTGGACCGGCAACGGCACGGTTCGCATCCGGAGATCTACGCCTGGACGCCGATCACCTACCTGCTCTCCGAGGCCGGCGTCTCGTGGGCCTACTACGTCGGCAACGACACGTGCCGGATGCCCGACGACCCGTGTCCGCGTCTCGGTGACGGCCGGAAGGGGACGCCGCCGGCGCAGAACCCGCTGCCGTCGTTCACGACGACGCACGAGCAGGACGACTTCGGGAACATCCGGCTCCACGCCGACCTGTTCGACGAGATCGCGGCCGGATCGCTTCCGACGGTGTCGTGGGTCATGCCGGGCGGCCGGGAGAGCGAGCATCCGGGGAACGGCGCGCCGCTCACCAAGGGCCAGACGCACGTCACGCAGGTGGTGAACGCCATCATGCGGAGCGATCTGTGGCCGACGACCGCGATCTTCCTCACCTGGGACGATTGGGGAGGCTTCTACGACCACGTCCAGCCGCCGCAGGTCGACCAGAACGGGTACGGGATCCGCGTTCCCGGGATCTTGATCAGCCCGTGGGCGAAGGGCGGAACGATCGACGGCCAGACGCTGTCCTTCGACGCCTACCTCAAGTTCATCGAGGACCTGTACCTCGGGGGTGCCCGGCTGGATCCGGGGACGATGAGCCGGCCGGACTCCCGCCCGACGGTGCGCGAGGACGTGTCGATCCTGGGGGACCTCCGCGACGAGTTCGACTTCCGTCAGGACCCGATCCCTCCGCTGATCCTCGATCCGAGACCGGATCCGGGTCCGGCCTCGGTGCCGGGGACGTAAGCTTGGCGGCCGTGAGGACCCGATCGCTCGCCGCCCTCGCGCTGCTCGCGGCCGTCGCCCTGCTCGGCGCGGCCTGCAGTCAGCCCACCTCCGGTGGGGGCGGCTCCCCGTCGGCGGGCGCGACGGAGAGCATCTCGACGAGCCCTGGTCCCGCGACCCAGGCGGCCGGCCTGACGAGGCTCGAGCAGGCTCGCCAGCACCTGGACCACCTGATCTTCATCGTGCAGGAGAACCGCTCGTTCGATCACTACTTCGGGACCTACCCCGGCGCCGACGGGATCCCGATGACGCCCGACGGGAGGCCGAAGCCGTGCATCCCCGATCCGGTCCTCGGGCACTGCGTTCGGCCCTACCACTCGTCGAACCAGCTCGCCGAGGGCGGCCCCCACGCGCAGCGCCACTCGATCGCCGACGTGGACGGCGGGAGGATGGACGGGTTCGTCCAGATGGCCGTCGACAGTCCGCTCTACTGCCCCGACCACCGGGACGATCCGAAGTGCGCGAGCTACCTCGGGCCGCAGGGGCAGCCCGACGTCATGAGCTACCACACGCGCAAGGACATCCCGAACTACTGGGCGTACGCGGACCACTTCGTGTTGCAGGACCACATGTTCGCGCCGGCCGACTCGTGGACGCTTCCCTCGCATCTGTTCCTCGTTTCCGCGTGGGCGGCCAGGTGCTCGGACGCGCGAGACCCGATGTCGTGCAGCTCGAACCTCGAGCTCGCCGACGAGGCGACCGTGCAGCGCGCGCACACGGACACGCCGATCTGGGCCTGGACGGACATCACCTACCTGCTCCACCAGAGCGGGGTCTCCTGGGCCTACTACGTCGGCGACGACACCTGCCTGTTCGATCCATGCTCGAGCGACAAGTCGGGACGACGCACCGTCTCTCAGCAGAACCCGCTCCCGTGGTTCACGACCGTCCGGGACGACGGGCAGGTCGGCAACGTGACCGGGCATTCCGAGTACTACGCGGCCGCGGCCGACGGCACCCTGCCCGCGGTGTCGTGGGTCATGCCGTACTCGGGCGCGGGGGAGCACCCGCACAGCGGCGAGCCGATCTGGAAGGGCATGCGGCACGTCACCAGCATCATCAACGCCGCCATGAACGGCCCGGACTGGAACTCGACGGCCATCTTCCTCACCTGGGACGACTGGGGCGGGTTCTACGACCACGTCGAGCCGCCGAGGGTCGACCTGAACGGCTACGGGATCCGCGTCCCCGGTCTGCTCATCAGCCCGTGGGCCAAGGGCGGGACGATCGACAGCCAGACGCTCTCCTTCGACGCCTACCTCAAGCTCATCGAGGACCTGTTCCTGAACTCGGCGCGCCTGGACCCCGCGACGATGAGCCGCCCGGACTCGAGGCCGACGGTCCGCGAGGACGTGGGGATCCTCGGCAACCTGCTGCGCGAGTTCGACTTCACGCAGGACCCGCTGCCGACGCTCGTGCTCGACCCGACGCCGCTCAAGTAGGCGAGATCCCGCGCGGAGGGCGCGACCCCCGCCCGGTCCGCGACCGAGATGCTGGCCCGCCTAGATTCGAACTAGGACTAACTGATCCAGAGTCAGCCGGGCTACCGTTACCCCACGGGCCAAACGTGACCCGGCCGCTCGGGCCGGGCGCTCCGATGCTATCAGGCGCTCCCGCTCGTCACCGGGAAGGTGCGGAGGCCGGGCGGGACGTCGGCGCGGAAGGAACGGACCACACGCAGGAAGTCCGCCTCCTCGGCCGACCAGGACCCCGGCGGGAAGATCGCCGCGAGCAGGTAGCCCGTCCCGTCGCGGCCGAGCGACATCGCCACGGCCAGGCTCGCGCGCGGCGTCCCCCCCTGGAGCGAATCGGCCACGACGAGTCGGCCCGGGACGCCGTCGACCTCGATCGGCCCATCGTCCTTGAGGTCGATCGTCGGATCTCCGGTCACGAAGTAGAGGGACATGTCCGAAAGGCCGTCGAAGACATCGGTCGTGACGACGAACGCCTCGTAGATCGTCTGATCGGTCGGGGTCGTCTGTTGCGTGAGGCCCTGCGCGATGCCGCCTCCCAGCGGCCCCGACGGGGTGGGGCTCGGAGCGGGGGGTTGCGAGATGACCCCGGACAGGATCCCCGGCCCGCCGTTGCCGGGCTGCGCCGGGGCGACCGAGATCGCGTTCGCGCTCGGCAGGCTGGCCGCGAACAGACCTTGAGGGTCGTAGTAGCGGGACAGCTCGCGCTCCTTGGACGTCGAGCACGAGGCAAGGAGCACGACGAGCAGGAGGAAGGACGACAGGACGGGCCGGCGCATCGGCCCATTCTCGCTGCGCCGAAAGGCATTGACCAGCCCCCTCGAGCGTGAGTAGCGTTGAGTTCGGCAGAAGGGGGAGCAGAGCCGATGAACAAGAACGGGCTCGTCGCCGAGATCGCGAAACGGACCGGCGTCAGCAAAGCGGAGATCGGCCGGACGGTCGACACCGCGATGGACGTCATCCGCGAGGTGGTCGCCAAGGGCGAACGGGTGTCCCTCGTCGGCTTCGGCACGTTCGAGCGGAAGCGTCGCAACAAGCGGATCGCTCGGAACCCGCGGAAGCCCGAGACCCCGATCGTCGTCCCCGCCCGCGATCTGCCGTGGTTCCTCGCGGGGAAGGAATTCAAGGACATGGTGGCGGCCAAGCGCCGCCGCGCGCCGGCTCGCGCTCGCTGAGTCGACGCTAGAGGGTCACGATCCGAAGGGAGCGGGCGACCTTCTGCCCGCTCTCTTCGACGATGTCGAACTTCACGCGCTGCCCGAGCCGGAGGAAGCGGAGACCCGAGCCCTCCAACGACGTGGGGTCGATGTGGACCTCGGTCCGGTCCTCCATCAGCAGCGAGCCCGTGCGAGCCTCGACGTCGAAACCCTTGATCGTCCCCTGGGGCATGTCGTCCTCCTCGCCGTGCCTAACCGTGTGCGGCCAACCGGTCGCCGAGATCCATCCCGAGGCAGACCTCGCGCGTGCGGCCGCGACGACCGTCCTCGAGCAGCGTGAGGATATCGGAGGGCGCGTCGAGGTCGAAGGACAGTTCCGGGCGGTCGACCACGGCGACGGGCAGCCCCTTGGCCTCGGCGAGGTCGAGGTGCTTGCGGAACGAGCCCGGGCCGAACCGTGATGCGATCGCCCGAGGCGGCCTGCGCAGGAGGAGGCTCGTGCCCTCGCGCGCCGAGCTCGCGACCACCACGGGACCGAGCGTGCGCAGGGCTGCCGTCAGCGCCTCGACGGTGAGCAGCGGCAGGTCGCCGGGGAGGACCGCGAGTGCGGCCGCCTTCTCGTTCAGGGCCACCGTCTCTGCCTGGCGCAGGGCGGCCGAGAGCCCCGGTCGTTCCTCGACGATCGAACGGACGCCTCGGCGGGCGGCAACCTCGAGGACGACCTCGTCGGGCGAGACCACCCAGGTGTCCCACCCCGCCAGGGCGAGGGCGACGTCGAGCACGTCCTCGAGCATCGCGAGCGTGAGCGCCCCGCGCTCGAGGGGCGTGAGCGCGCTCGCCAGTCGGGACTTCGAGCGGCCGAGCGACTTCACCGGGATCACGACGACCCGCATCGGGTCAGGCTACCCGGTCCCGAGCCGAGCGTGAC
>JBLNAW010000350.1:0-3406 GCA_050259555.1 Solirubrobacterales bacterium | reverse complement strand
CTGTGGAAAACGGCGGTGCTATCATGCGGCCCGCTTCCCCCCGGCGCCCGCCCCGCTTCCCCTCGGACGCTCGTTCAGCCTTCCCCGAAGGTTTCCACACCTGTGGAAAGGCGCTGTGGATATGGCTGTCGCATCGTTCGAGGAGGCGGCCGAGCGTACCTGGTCCGACGTGCTGGACCGGGCGCGCCGCGAGCTGCCCGAGAGCTCCTTCGCTATGTGGTTCACGGGCGTCCGGGCGACGAGCCTGCACGACGGTGTGCTCGAGGTGGTGGCGCCCTCCGAGTACGTCCGTGACTGGCTCGCGAAGCACTACGTCGAGATGATCAAGCGCGTCGCCTCGGACACGGCGGGCTCCGCGGTCCGTGTTCAGCTCACCGTCGCACCGCCCGAGGCTTCGGCCCAGCCGGCCACGGTGGTCGTCGAGCCGCCGGCGCCGCCCGAGCGCCCGGTCGTTCGCGCGCAGCCGATGGGGGCACCCGGCCTCCCGTTCCCGAACTACACGTTCGAAGCGTTCGTCCCGGGCCCGTCCAACCGCTTCGCCCACGCCGCGGCGATGGCCGTGGCCGAGGCGCCCCCTTCGAAGGCCTACAACCCCCTGTTCGTGTACGGGGGAGTGGGGCTCGGCAAGACCCACCTGCTCGTGGCGATCGGACATCACATGGCTCGGCTCGCACCCCGGCTGCGCGTGAAGTACGCGACGAGCGAGCACTTCATGGCCGAGTTCATCAAGGCCGTCCGTGAGCGCCAGGGCTACCAGTTCGCCGCACGCTACCGAGACGTCGACGTGCTCCTCGTCGACGACATCCAGTTCCTCGCCAAGCGCGAGGAGACCCAGACGGAGTTCTTCCACACGTTCAACGCCTTGCAGGAGAAGGGACGGCAGATCGCGATCGCGTCTGACCGTCCTCCTCAGGAGCTCGGCATGGAGGACCGACTCCAGAGCCGCTTCCGGCTCGGTCTCTGCGTCGACATCCAGCCTCCCGACCTCGAGACGCGGATCGCGATCCTCCAGCTCAAGGCTCAGCGAGAGGCCGTCCACGTCCCCGACGATGTGATCGAGTTCATCGCCTCGCGCTTCGACCAGAACATCCGCGAGCTCGAGGGCGCGCTCGTTCGCGTCGTCGCCTGGAGCGACCTCACCGGTCACCCCATCACGCCGGAGCTCGCCGAGCACGCCCTCGAGGACCTGCTCCCACAGACGGAAGCGGAGATCCCCCCCAGCCTCATCCTCGAGGAGACCGCACGCTACTTCGGTCTGTCCGTCGACGACCTCGTGTCGCCGAGCCGCTCACGCCCGCTCACGACCGCTCGGCATGTCGCCATGTACCTCCTGCGCGAGTGCACGGCGTTGTCCTACGTCCGGATCGGAGAGCTCTTCGGCGGCCGCGACCACACGACGGTGCTCCACGGCGTCACGAAGATCGGCACGAACATGCGCGACCGCGAGCCGGTGTATCGGCACGTTCAGGAACTCTCGCGGACGATCCGTGAGCGGGCGAGGGCCTCATGAGCCACGTGGACGAGCCGGTGGGAAACGTGGGACCGCAGCTGTGCCGCTGCACGTCAGGACCGCGACGACCCACCGTTTCCCCCACTCGCTCCACATGTCGGACCCTGCCCGTACGCTCGGGAAACAGGGTGGTTCTCCATTTATCCACCGGCTCTACTACTACTGAGATAGAGAGATCGGAACAGCAGAAGCTGTGAGGGGGTGGACACGTGAAGATCCGGTGTGACCGCGATGCCCTGTCCGAGGCGCTGCAGACCGTCCAGCGCGGGGTGTCCTCGCGTCCGGGGATCCCGGCTCTCACCGGGGTGCTCATGCAGGCTCGTGCGGAGGACGGACTCACGCTCACGACGACCGACCTGGAGGTCTCGGCTCGTCTGTCGATCGACGTGCAGGTCACCGAGGACGGCGTCGCGCTCGTACCGGCTCGCCTGCTGGCGGACACGGTGAAGAGCCTGTCGGATGCCCCCGTCGAGCTCGAGGCCGATCAGGCCCAGGCGCAGATCCGGTGCGCGGCGTACGAGGGTGCGCTCCGATTGCTGCCGGCGGAGGACTTCCCGACCCTTCAGCCGCCGGCGGGAACGCGGATCGTCGTGCCCGCCGCAGCGTTCGCCGAGGCGGTCGGGCAGGTCTCGCGGGCCGCGTCGAAGGACGAGGCGAGGCCGGTGCTGACCGGCGTCCTGCTCGAGGTGAGCCGCGAGGGGATCACGTTCGTGTCCACGGACTCGTACCGGCTCGCGGTGCGCGACCTGGTCGCGACGGCGGCGACCGAGGGCAAGGCGATCGTCCCCGAGCGCGCCCTGTCCGAGGCTGGCCGCGCGGCCCAGACGCTCGAGAAGGGCGACATCGAGATCTTCGTGGACGAGAGCCAGGTGTCGTTCCAGATCGGCGGGTTCATGCTGACGTCGCGGTTGATCGAGGGCGAGTTCCCGAACTACCGGCAGCTCCTGCCCGAGGCGTACGAGAGCCGTCTCACGGTCTCGCGGCAGCAGCTGATCGACGCGGTCCGGCGTGTGGGGCTCCTCGCCCGCGACACGTCGCCCGTGCGGATGGAGTTCAACGCGCTCGGCGTGAAGCTGTCCTCCCAGTCACCGGACCTCGGGCAGGCCGTCGAGACGGTCGAGGCTCGGTACGAGGGCGAGGACATCACGGCCGCCTTCAACCCGCACTACCTGGCGGACGGACTCGCGGCCGCGAGCGGCGAGACGGTGCACCTCGAGGTACGAGACGGACTGAAGCCGGGGATCGTGCGCGGGGAGAGCGACGACTTCACGTACCTGGTCATGCCCGTGCGGCTCCCTACTCCGGTCGGCTAAGGCCCCGGACCTTGCGCGTCGCCTGGGCCGAGCTCCGGGACTTCCGCAACCACGCCGCCACGCAGGTCGACGACGTGCCCGATGGTCTCATCACCGTCGTCGGGCCGAACGGCGAGGGCAAGACCAACCTGCTCGAGGGCCTGGCCTTCTTGTTCTTCCTCGCGTCGCCGCGGACGTCGTCGACCGAGCCGATCGTCCGACGGGGCGCCGAGGCGGCATACGCCCGCGGCGAGGTCCTCACCGAGAACGGCCGGATGCTCGTCGAGGTGGAGATCCCCGGCCGCGGCGCGAACCGCACGCAACTGAACCGCTCGCCGGTTCGGCGCCGGCGGGACCTCCGTCGTCAGGTGCGTGCCGTGTTCTTCGGACCCGACGACCTCATGGTGGTCGTCGGCGACCCGTCGAAGCGCCGGGAGTTCCTCGACGAGGCCATCCGGGCGCTGTGGCCGCTGAAGGAGTCTGCGATCACCGCCTACGACCGCACGCTCCGTCAGCGGAACCGCCTCCTCAAGGACTGGGAGGGTCGCGGAGTGCCGCCCGGGCTCGAGGCGTGGGATGCGGAGCTCGTCGAGGCCGGGTGCGC
>JBLNAW010000349.1:0-3060 GCA_050259555.1 Solirubrobacterales bacterium | reverse complement strand
CTCCGGATCGCCGGCGAACGCGAGCACCGCGCGCCACATCGCGGCGCCCCGCTCTCGGTACAGGCGCTCGAGTTGCTCGTCGCGCTCGACGCCCGCCGGCGCTCGGTCCACCCTCGACATAGAGGAAGCAAGACCCCCCGTTCGGTGAACATGGTTCCCCGGATCGGCTCAGGTGGCTAGGGGCGGTGCGAGCTCGGCGCGCACGCCGAGGAGCCGGACGGGCCGGTCGAGCTCGAACTTCGCGAGCGCCGCGAGGGCCGCAGCCTCGATCGCCGCGGCCTCGAGCGTGGGCGGGTCGACCCGAACCCCGTGGGTACTCGTGAAGAACGGCGCGAACCGCACCTTCACGACCACCCGGACGGCCGGTCTCGCCTCCTCGCGTAGGTCCTCGAGGAGCTCGCGCGCGAGCCTCCCGACCTCGGTCCGGATCCTTTCTGGCTCGACCAGGTCCTCCTGGAACGTGCGCTCCTTCCCGTGGCCCCTCGCGACGTACGGCTCGGCCGAGACGAGCGAGTCGTCCTCACCGCTCGCGAGCCGCCGGAGCCAGGGGCCGGTGCTCGGACCGAAGGTCTCCGCGAGCGCCGCCTCGTCGGCGTGCGCCAGCGCCTCGACCGTGCGGATCCCGAGCGCCTCGAGCTTGCGCGAGGTCTTCTTCCCGATCCCCCACAGCGCGTCGGTCGTGAGCCCGCCCATGACCTCGGGCCAGTCCTCGCGCGTGAGCCGGAAGACCCCCGCCGGCTTGCCGAACCCGGCCGCGATCTTCGCCCGGAGCTTGTTGTCGCCGATGCCGATCGTGCACCAGAGCTCGGTGCGCTCAAGCACCGCGCGTTGGACCTCGCGCGCGAGCGCCTCGGGATCGTCCGACTCGACCTGCATGAAGGCCTCGTCCCAGCCGGCCACCTCGACCACGGCGGGGAAGGAGCGAAGCGTCTCCATGACGTCCCTCGACGCCGCGAGGTAGATCTCGGCGTCCACCGGCAGGAAGACCGCGTCGGGGCAGCGTTTCAGGGCCGTGCGGAGTGGCATCCCCGACCGGACCCCGAACGCCCGAGCTTCGTACGACGCGGTGGAGACGACGCCGCGCTTCGTCGGGTCGCCGTCCCCGCCGACCACGACCGGCATCTCGCGGAGCTCCGGCCGGCGGAGCACCTCGACCGCCGCGATGAACTGGTCGAGATCCACGTGGAAGACCCACTGCGACATTGGCTCAGCATGCCGGATGCGGGGGGTGGGGGCTCGGGCGCTAAGGCCCCGGCTCGCGCCCGAACGCGCGGAACGGCTCGGGCTCGTAGCCGCGGAGCGCGACCACCCACTCGCCGAGCGCCTGGTGGATCGCCTCGTCCTCGCGCAGGAGCCAGGCGAGATGGCGCAGGCCGTGCTCGACGATCTGGGACAGGTGTACCTCGGGCGGCGGCCCGGTCGCTCGCCCGCGGGCCAGCTCCGCCCTCGTCACCAGCTCGACGTCGCAGCCGTCGGGGACGTCCGGCGGCAGCTCGACCGCGACCAGGAACGTGAGCAGGATCCGTTGACCGACGACCCGCCACGACGTCGAGTGCACCATGAAGGGCGTGAGGCCGAGCCCGGCCACCACGTCGACGATCGACTCGTGGGGGTCGAGATCGGGATCCCACGGCGCTCGGACGGTCGGCTGTCCGAGGGGCGAGACGTGGCGGATGCCGTCGTCGTCCAGGTACAGCACGACGGCTTCGAGGGAAGGGGGATCCACGCCCGAACCCTACCGGCGGGGATCAGGCTGGACCTGGAGCCTCTCCGGAAGGGAACCTATGTCCATGACGCCGCAACCGCCCACGGAGCGTTCCGGGGATCCGGTGATGTGCCCGAGGAGATCGCCCGCGAGGAGGAGACCTCCAACAGGTCTCACGACGCTCGAGATCAAGAGAAGTCGAAGGAGCACGGCAAAGGGTCCCGTCGCGGGTGGCTCCGGTTCGTCCGGCGTCGCTGAACCCCAGATCGTCAGCTTCGGTGCAGGGATCGGAGCCAGCGCCGACTGCGTGAGGTCTTGCGGCTCTTCTCCGCCTCTTCGCGTTCCTGGCCGGCGCGAACCGCCTCGCCGATGTCGTCCTGGACTTCGTGCATGCGCTCGCGCCCGAGCGGCTGAGGCTGCGGTACCGGACCGTACGAACCCGACATGGTCCCGCCTTCCTCGGGGATCCCTGTCCCGATCCTACGGGCTCCCTGGTGGAGGTGAGCGGACTCGAACCGCCGACCTCTGCCGTGCGAAGGCAGCGCTCTACCGGACTGAGCTACACCCCCGGGATCGCGGCTAGCGTAGCAAAGGGGTCGGCGCTACTGCGGTGGCGGGGGCAGGGGTGCCCGGCGTGCGTACGACAGGTGGTTCCACAGCTTCGCGTCCATCACGACGTCGGAGATCGAGACCGAGCCTCAGGGGTCGGCCCACGCGAGCCCCCTCGGGCGCCCGGTCCAGAACGACGACGCGGAGAAGATGACCCGCCGGTCCGTCACCGCGACGAAGTAGGACCGGACGTTGAGCAGCAGCATCCCGATCACACCGGAGAGCCCCGCGACCCACAGGGGGCTCGGGCCGGAGACGAGGTGGGTGGCTGCCTCCACCCGCTCCCCCGGCTCGAGGACGCTCGGCAAGGCCTGCATGAACCGCTGCTTGATCGTCTCCTTGCGGACCGCCATGCGCTACCCCTTCCCGAGCACGTCCCGTGCATGGCGCTCGAGCGCGTCGTGCAGGTCCTGGCTCACACGCGCCACCGAGAGGTCACCGCGGGTCTTCTCGATGAGGCTCCGGGCGACGTCGGTCGAGCGGCGCAGGTTCCCCGTGATCGCGTCCGGGTAATCCATCGTCACGAGCACCGTGTAGAGGTCGTCCATCGCCGAGAGCGTGGCCTCGCCCTCGGCCACCTTCCCGTGGCGGAGCAGGTCGAGGATGTGACGGCGAGCCTCGCCGATCGCCTCGGCGATCCCGTTCAGGTAAGGGGCGTCCTCGACGCCGATCGTCTCGGGCGAGGGGATCTCGGCGCCGGTCACGACGGCCTCGGTCACGCGGGCCTCGGCGTACTCCTTCTGCGC
>JBLNAW010000348.1:0-5529 GCA_050259555.1 Solirubrobacterales bacterium | reverse complement strand
ACGATGTCGGTGAACAGGACCGTCGAGAGTACGGTCGAGACCTCGGGCGCCGGGCGCGTGCCCGTCACGAACTCCTCGATCTCGTCCACCAGCGTGTCCGCGTCGCCGACGAACGGGAGGTGGTCCTCGCCCGGGAGCTCGAGGTACCTCGCGTCCTCGATGTGCTCGGCGACGTAGCGGGCCTGGGCGCTCGAGACGATCCGGTCGCCTGCGCGGTGGAGGACGTGGGTCTGGACGTGGATCGCGGGGAGGACCTCGCGAACGTCGACATCCGTGAGGATCCGGGCGAGCTCCTGGTACCCGCTCGGGCTCGCGACCATGCGCTCGAAGCGCGCCCACCAGCGCACGAAGGCTTCGTCGCCCGCCACCGACGGCGCCTGCAGCGCGAGGTTGCGGCCGGTTCCCACCTCGCGCACGAAGCGCTCGAAGAACGCCTCCTGCTCCTCAGGGCTCTTGCCGTGTGGGAAATCGGGGGTCGAGACCGTCTTCGCGACCGGCGCGTACAGGATCAGGGCGTGGGTCCGCTCGGGGTGCGTGGCCGCGAACAGCATGGCCATCGAGCCCGCTCGCGCGCCGGCGAAGACGAGGGCGTTCGCGGTGTCCGCCGCGTCCATCACGGCGGTGATGTCGTCCCGCTGGAGCTCGATCGTCGGCGGCTCGGGCCCGCGATCGGAGAGCCCGACGCCCCGCATGTCGAACACGATCAGCCGGGAGAACGACGCGAGCCGGCGGAGCATCCTCGCCCACGGCGGGTGCTCCCACATCAGCTCGAGGTTCGACCAGATGCCCGAGGAGTACACGAGGTCGACCGGCCCGTCGCCGACGACCTGGTACGCGATGCTCACGCCGTCGGGCGTCTTCGCGTACCGGGTCTCGGGGATCTCGGCCATCGGGGTATCCTCCGCCGGCGGCGCTCGGAGTCGCAAGGGCCGTGCTCGGACGCTCGACTACACTGTGCGCCGCATGGCCGGCAAGCACCGCATCGTCATCGCGAAACCCGGGCTCGACGGGCACGACCGTGGGGCGAAGATCGTGGCGCGCGCCCTCCGAGATGCCGGGTTCGAGGTGATCTACACGGGTCTGCACCAGACGCCCGAGCAGATCGTCGAGACCGCGATCCAGGAGGACGCCGACGCCGTCGGGCTCTCGCTGCACTCGGGGGCGCACATGACGTTGTTCCCCAGGGTCGTCGCCGGTCTCCGAGAGCACGGCGCCGAGGACGTCTTCGTGTTCGGAGGCGGGATCGTCCCGAAGGACGACATCCCGAAGCTCCAGGCGATCGGCGTCGAGCGCATCTTCACGCCCGGCGCCTCGACGCAGGAGATCGTCGCCTGGCTGACCGAGCGTTTGTCCCGGACGCCGCCGGAGGCCTGAGTGGATCTGTACGAGTACCAGGGCAAGGAGCTCTTCCAGCGGCACGGGATCCCGGTGCCGAGGTTCATCATCGCCGAGACGCCGGAGTCGGCTCGCGCGGCGACGGAGATCCTCGGCGGGACCTCGGTCGTGAAGGTGCAGGTCCAGATCGGCGGGCGCGGCAAGGGCGGGGGAGTCGTGCTCGCGGACACGCCCGACGAGGCCGAGGCCGCCGCCGAGCGCATGCTCCGTGAGGGCTTCAAGGGCCACCGCGTGAACCGCGTGCTCGTCGAGGAGCGCCTGTCGATCGCGCGCGAGTTCTACGCCGCCATCCTGCTCGACCGCACGACCGGCACGGACCTCGCGATGGTCGCGGCCGAGGGCGGGATGGACATCGAGGAGCTCGCGCGGACCAAGCCCGAGGCGCTGCGGAGACTCCACATCGACCCCGAGATCGGGATCCACCCGTACCACCTGCGCGCGCTCACCGGTGCGCTGCCGCCCGAGTCGCGCGACCTCGTCGAGAACATCCTCGCCGGCCTCTACGACGTCGTCGTGAAGGAGGACGCCACGCTGGTCGAGGTCAACCCGCTCGTCCTCCTCACCGACGGCCGGGTGTTCGCGCTCGACGCGAAGGTCACGGTCGACGACAACGCATTGTTCCGCCAGCCCGAGATCGAGATGCTCCGCACCGTCTTCCCGATCAACCGCCTCGAGTTCCTCGCGCGTGAGGCGAAGCTCCAGTACGTGAAGCTCGAGGGCGAGGTCGGGATCATCGGGAACGGCGCCGGGCTCGTGATGTCGACGCTCGACGTCGTCCAACAGGCCGGCGCGGGCGCGGCGAACTTCCTGGACGTCGGCGGCGGCGCGAGCGCGGACTCGATCGCGACCTCGCTCGAGGTGATCCTCCAGGATCCGAGCGTGAAGGTCGTGCTCGTGAACATCTTCGGAGGCATCACGCGATGTGACCTGGTCGCGCAGGGCCTGCTCGAAGCGCTCGAGCGTGTGAGCCCGAACGTCCAGATCGTCGTGCGGCTCGACGGCACGAACGCGGAGGAGGGACGCCGGATCCTGGAGGAGGCGGCGCACCCGAAGATCGTGCCGGCGGCCACCATGCTCGAGGCGGCGCAGAAGGCGGCCGAGCTCGCGCACGGGGAGGCGGCGTAGATGGCGATCCTCGTCGACTCCACGACGAAGGTGGTCGTCTCGGGCATGACCGGGCGGGAGGGTCGGTTCCACTCCCTCCGCAACCGCGAGTACGGGACCCACGTCGTCGCCGGCGTCCGCGCCGGGAAGGCCGGGCAGGACGTCGACGGGATCCCGGTGTTCGACACGATCGCCGACGCCGTCGCCGAGACCGGGGCGAACACCTCGCTGATCTTCGTGCCGCCGCGGTTCGCGACCGAGGCGATCTACGAGGCCGCCGACGCCGAGCTCGCCCTCGTCGTGTGCATCACGGAGGGCATCCCGGTCCGGGACATGGCTCGCGTCGCCAGCTACCTCCGCGGCAAGACCGCGACGCTCGTCGGTCCGAACTGCCCCGGCGTGATCAGCCCCGGCAAGGCCAACGTGGGCATCATCCCCGGCGAGATCTGCACGCCCGGCCGGGTCGGCCTCGTCTCGCGGAGCGGCACGCTCACGTACCAGATCGTGCACGAGCTCACGCAACGGGGGATCGGACAGTCGACCTGCGTCGGGATGGGCGGCGACCCCGTTCACGGGCTCGGCTTCCTCGAGTCGCTCGCGCTCTTCAACTGGGACCCCGAGACCGACCTCGTCGTGATGATCGGCGAGATCGGCGGCGACGACGAGGAGCGCGCGGCCGAGTACATCGAGCAGGAGATGACGAAACCCGTCGTCGGGTACATCGCCGGGTTCACGGCCCCGCCCGGCAAGCGGATGGGGCACGCCGGCGCGATCGTCACCGGCTCGCGCGGCACCGCCCAGGCGAAGGCCGACGCGCTCGAGGCGGCGGGCGTGCGGGTCGGCCGAACGCCGACCGAGGTCGCCGGCCTCGTCGAGACCGCCCTGCCGTGACCGAGCCCGGGGCGGCGTCCGGCTCGGTCCGGTCGCCCCTGGCCGAAGGATGGGGCGACGCCTCCCGACGCGCGCTCGTCGCGTTCGGCGCCCTCCTCGCGCTCGCCGAGGCCGCGGCGCTCGCGGTGTACGCGCTCGGCGGCACCGGACTCTCACTCGGCTCGGCCCTGCGCGTGGGGGGCTTCGAGCTGGCCGCGTTCCACCGGATCCCGCTTCGGCTCTCGGTCGAGGGCGACGCGCTCGCCCGGCTCGTCGAGGTCGTCGGCGGGACCGCGCGCACGGCGCGGGTGCACGCCGAGCTGGCCGTCGCGCCCCTCGCCGTGACCGCGCTTGCGGCGTGGCTGCTCTGGCGGGGCGGCCGTGCGGTCGCCGAGGCCCTCGGCGGCGGCCCGCTCGCCCGAGCGCTCCACGGTGCGAAGGTCGCCCCGGCCTATGCGGCGGCGGTGTTCGTGGTGTGCCTCGCGGTCCGCGTCCGCGTGCCGGTCCTCGAGGGCTCGGCGACACCTGGGTCGGCCGACCTCGGGGTGTCGCCCTGGCCGGCGTTGGTCCTGCCGCTCCTGCTCGCGCTCGTCGCCGGCGCCGCGGGCGGGTGGTGGTCCGCGGGGGCGACGGAGCGCACCCGCGTCGCGAGGTCCGCGCTCGCCGGCGGCGGAACGATCATCGTCGCGGGGCTGGGGCTCTCCTACGCCGGGTTGTTCGTGGCCGGCGTCGTCCGTCCCGACGGCGGCGAGGCGATGCTCACGCCCTCGACCGGCCGGTACTTCCAGACGGTGTTCGAGCGGCCCGCCGAGGGCGCGATCGTGCTGGCCCACCATCTCGCGCTCGCGCCGAACGAGGCTGCGTGGGTGCTCGTGCCCGCGATGGGCGGCTGCACGGGCTCGTTCCCCGACGGCGGCGAACCCGACCGGTTCCTGTGCTACGGGCGGTTCCCGCAGGACGTCGCGATCCCGGCGTGGATCCTTCCCCCGTCGGCGACGGCGGGTCCCGTCCCGACGACGCGGTTCGGTCCCGCGCCGGCCGCGTACCTCCTGTTCCTGCTCGTGCCGGCGACGGCGGCGCTGCTCGGGGGGCGGCGAGCGGTCGTCCTCGACCTCGGCGACGAGGGCGTGAGCAGCCGGCGCGCCGTGCTGCTCGGCGTCTCGGCGGGGGCGGTCTCGGCGCTGCTCGTCGTCGTGGTCGGGTGGTTCGCCTCGATCTCCGTGTCGGGGTCGCTCACCCTCGACGGCGTCACGGATCCGAGCGGCGCCACGCGGCTCGGCCCGGGTCTGGTGCTGGGCGGGCTGCTCGCGCTCGGATGGGGAACGGTGGGGGGCGCGGTCGGCGCGCTCGCTACGATCCGTTCCAGGACGGCAGCGCGAGATACACGATGATCGCGCCGGCCACGCTGATCGCGATCCCGACGACGAGCATCATGCGCGCGGTCCGCTCGTCGGCGTCGCGGTTCACGAGCCAGGCGATCAGGCCGCCGAGCCAGCCGAGCAGGATCGGCAGGAGCCACCATGCCCCGTTGACGGGTCGTGCCGGACGGCCGAACGGGCTCGCGTACTCGGGTGCGGGGGCCGGCGCCGCCGGGGTCGCCTGCGCCGGGCCCGTGATGCCGACCTCGGCACGGTGGGGTTCCATCCCGACGTAGGCGGCCCACGCCTCGCGCCAGCCGTCGTCCGTCCTGGGGAACCGACGGACGGGCGCCCCCGGCTGGAACCGGTCCCAGATGCCGAAGGCGTCGAGCGTGTAGCCGAGCAGGTACCGCTGCCCGGAGTGGCTGTACTGCAGCGCCTCGTCCTCGGCCGCGCTCCCGACGGCCCAGAGGTTGGGACCGGCGGGGAACCCCGCGGCGGTCTCCGGCTGGGGGGCGAGCATCGTGCCGCAGTAGCGGCATTTGATCGCGTCGTCCTGGATCTGCTCGGCGCAGTAAGGGCACGTCTTCACGATGACCTCAGCATCGTACCCGGCGCTCGAGCCCGAGAAGGCAGGAACCCGGCCGCGCCGCGACCGGGTTCCCCACGAGGTGTGGATCGGGCTAGGCGATCCCTCCGTCGGCCGGAGCGGCGACGGGCTCCTGGAACCGCATCCACGCGCCGTACGCGATCGCGAGCGCGAGGATCAAGCCGATGAAGGCGCCGAACGCCGGCGACTCCG
>JBLNAW010000347.1:0-23183 GCA_050259555.1 Solirubrobacterales bacterium | reverse complement strand
GCGGTGTGGGGCGAGGGGGCGCTCGATCCCGGCGCGATCGCGGATCCCACCACGATGGGGTCGGTGCGCTCGGTGATCGCTCGGGTGGGTGCGCCGACCCTCGCCGGCGCGGTCCTGAACGATCCCGACGGGAGCCAGCACACGAGCGTCCTGCTGTTCGACGGCACCGGGGCGGTGGTGGACCGATACGACAAGGTGCAGCTCGTGCCGTTCGGCGAGTACGTGCCGTGGCGCAGCCGGCTCGAGTGGATCCACGCGATCGACCAGATCCCCATCGACCGCGTTCCGGGCGAGCGCGTGCACACCGTCTCGGTGCCGGGACTCCCGCCGTTCGGGACACCGATCTGCTATGAGAACTCCTTCCCGCAGATCGAGCGCGAGATGGTGGGGGAGGGCGCGACGTTCTTCATCCTCACCACGAACAACGCGTCGTACGACATGACGGCTGCCTCGCGGCAGCACCTCGTGATGACCCGCCTTCGCGCGGTCGAGACGGGTCGATGGATCGTGCACGCCGCGGTCTCGGGGATCAGCGCCGTCGTCGACCCCACCGGGAGGATCGTCGTCAGGAACGAGCTCTTCCTCCCCGCGATCACCCGTGCCCAGATCCGAGCATCGGATGCGCGGACGCTGTACGTGCGACTGGGGGATTGGATCGTGTGGGTGTCCCTCGCCGGCGTCCTAGTGCTGTTCGCGGTCCCCCGCGGCCGTCGGCGGCCCAAGCGTGCTCTCGGCACCCTTCCCGAGCGGCCCCGGACCCTGGTGGTCCTGCCGACCTACGACGAGCGCGCGACGATCGCCGACGTCCTCGACGGTCTCCTCGCGCTCCCCGACGACGTCGAGATCCTGGTCGTGGATGACGGATCACCCGACGGGACGGCCGATGTCGTCCGGGCCCGGGCCGCCACCGAACCGCGGCTCGACCTCCTCGAGCGCTCGGCGAAGGCGGGGCTCGCGAGCGCCTACCTCGCCGGCTTCGGCCGGGCGCTCGAGGACGGATACGACCTCGTCGTCGAGATGGACTCGGATCTCTCACACCTCCCCGAACAGCTGCCGCGGTTGCTCGAGGCCGCGCGGCGCGCTGATCTCGTCGTCGGCAGCCGCTACATCCCCGGGGGGTCGGTAACGGACTGGAGCCGGGTTCGGCTGGCCCTTTCTCGGGGAGGCAACATCTACGCTCGCCGTTCCCTCGGGTTCCCACTCCATGACGCGACCAGCGGCTTCCGCGTGTACCGCCGCGACCTCCTCCAACACCTCGTGGCGACGCCGTTCCATTCGGACGGGTACGGTTTCCAGATCGAACTCGCGTACCGAGCATGGCGCGACGGATACGTCGTCGGCGAGGCCCCCATCACGTTCCGCGAACGCGAGCACGGCCACTCGAAGATCTCACGACGGATCGTGATCGAGGCGTTGTGGCTGGTCGCAGGCTGGGGACTGCGCGCGCGCATCACACCCCGCTCGACCTCCTGAGTCAAACGCCCATACCGTGCGTTATGGAAAGTTGTCACCGCGCCACGATTTCCTCCCCCCCATTCGGTTTACGGCGCCTTCGTGGGGGGAATGTAGACGCCGTACACCATCGCCTGGGGCTCAGTTAGTACGAAAGTCCCATCCCAAGGCGGGGCCCTTCGGCGGATGGAGTAGTCAGAGAGGCAGCGTACCCTGGGGCTTCGAGGGACAGCAGGTGTCCCCCATCGGATCCAGGCCATCGCCCGTAGCGAGGAGGGGACCCACAATGAGGGGTTCGCAGAGAAGGAACCGCCGACTGAAGAGGACCGGAATGGTGTTCTCTTTGGTCGGGCTCGTCATGACGGTGTTCCTGGCGATCGGTCAGGTCGGCTTGATCGCTGCCAGCGCCGACGGTTGGAACGACCGCTCAGGCGGGTCCTCGAGCACGAGGGACGCTGGCTCGAGCGATGTCATCAAGGTCCAAAGTGACGGTGCCGCGCCGCGGAACGATGGCGCCAAGGGCAACGTCAGTGCCGGCCCGGTCGTGAACAACCTCGCGATCGTGAGCAATCAGGTGGACGCCTTCGAGGGGATCCTCGCCGGTACGACCAACTGGGTCACCAGCAACCTCTGTGCGGGGAACGGGACCTGTTACAAGGAGCTCGAGAACGTTCCCGAGAGGGCTCTCTTCAAGAACCTGACGTCCGGAACCGTGTACACCTTCACGGTCCTCGTCGACGCCTTCGATGGAGCCGGGCACCCGGGATTCAGCAACATCAACAGCCCGCAGGCCATTTCTGGCGCCACCGGCTTGAGCATGGTGCAGAACGCCAACGTCGCGTGCGGCGGGGGGTCCTGCCTCAGCTACACCTTCACGTTCACGGCGTCGGCGGCCAACGCGGAGATCCGCTGGAACGCGCAGCTCGCGCTCGGCGCGCATCTGTTCGGAGGCTCGAGCCTCAGCTCGCAGCTCGCCGAGGCCAACAAGACCCTGCCGCTGCCGGTTGGCGACATCCTCCTCGACGTTCGGGCGCACAAGTTCAACGACCTGAACGGCAACGGGACGCAGGACGCCGGTGAGCCGGATCTGGCGGGTTGGACGATGACGCTGTACTCCGGCCCATCGTGCGCCGGCAACGCCATCGACGTGACCGGCAACAGCGGGACGGACACGAACCCCGGGGTCACCGACGCGAACGGCAACGTCGACTGGACCAACCTGTCCCGCAGTGACGGCGACAAGGACGGGAGGTTCTCCGTCCAGGAGACGCTCCAGGGCGGATGGACGAACACCACTCCCCTCTGCCAGGAGGTCACCATCAGCGGCGGACAGAACCAGGCGATCTTCGGGAACCAGCGCCTGGCCTCGAACCTGACGATCGAGAAGAGCGCCGACGTCACGACCATCGGTCCCAACGGCCTGTTCACCTACACGGTGACGGTCACGAACACGGGGAACGGCCAGGCGACCGGCGTCGTCATCACCGATGACCTGCCGAACTCCCTGATCCCCCAGCTGCCCGTCACCTTCGATGTGGACCCCGGCACCGCCGGCGGCACAGGCACCTGTGACGTTGCGGCTGGCGACGTCGTCCAGTGCCCCGGTTCGGGACAAGGGACGATCACCCTCGGGGCAAACAACGCGAACAACCAGTCGGACACGGTGGTCGTGACGATCCATGTGAAGACCGGGAACACCTGCCGCGTCCTGCACAACACGGCTTCGGTCGACTGGGCCGAGAACCCCAGCGCGGGCACGCCCGTCTCGAGCAATCGGGTGGACGTGACCGTCACCGGCTGCAGTATCGCGATCAGCAAGGTGGCCTCGACCGTGTCGCCGACGGCGGGCTCACAGTTCACCTACACGATCCTCGCCGAGAGCCTCGACATCCAGCCGGTCACGAACGTGACCATCACGGACACGATCCCGGCGAACCTGTCGATCGTCTCGGCGACGTACGACGTGAACCCCGGTGCCGCAGGCGGGACCGGGAACTGCTCGGTTTCCGGCCAGGACGTTTCATGCTCGGTCGGAACCCTCGCCGGGTACGACACCACGACCGGTGACGGTCCCGACGCGGTCAAGGTGATCATCACGGTGCAGGCGCCGAACACCTGCGTCCAGATCGACAACAAGGCGGCCGTCCAGTGGACGGAGAACGGGACCAACCCGCCCGTCGAGAGCAACACCGCAACCGTGACGGTCACGGGATGTGCTCCGTCGCTCACGCTCGCGAAGACGGGCGGTGACGTCGCGTACGGGCAGGACATCACGTGGACGATCACGGTTACCAACAACGGGAACGCGGACGCGACGAACGTGGCGATCAGCGACACGCTGCCCGCCGGCTTCACGTTCGTGTCCTCGAACCCCGGCTCGCCGACCTGCACGGAGGCGGGTGGGGTCGTGAGCTGCAACCTCGGCACGATCGCGGGGGGCCAGAGCACGACCGTCGACATCACCGCCACCGCACCGGACACCTGCGGGCCGTACACGAACACGGTCACGGGCACCTTCGGGACCGAACAGACGATCCCGCAGGCGACCGGTTCGGGCGACGTGACGGGATGCTCGCCGGGCCTGACGCTCCACAAGACCGGCCCCGGGTCGGTCGCCACCGGCGGCAACGTCGCCTACACGGTGACGGTCGGCAACACGGGCAACGCCGACTCCGCGAACGTCACGGTCACGGATAGCGTCGACGCCGACCTCACGAACGTCCAAGCGACCCCCTCGCAGGGCTCCTGCTCGGTCGTCGGGAACGCCGTGAGCTGTGACCTCGGCATCATCCCGGCGGGTGGATCGGCAACGATCTCGATCTCGGGCACCGTGCCAACCGGTACCTGCCCCGCGATCACGAACCAGGCGTTCATCGGGGAGCTTGGGAGCGAGATCGTCACCACGACGGTGACCGGCTGCACGACGCCGCCACCGCCTCCGACGCCCGGCATCCAGATCGTGAAGGGCGGTCCGGACACGGCACATGTGGGCGACACGATCACCTACACGTTCGACGTGAGCCTGATCTCGGGTAGCCCGTCGCTCACCAACGTCTCCGTCACCGACCCGATCTGCGACGCCGGCACCCTGGCCGGCCCGACGGGTGACGATGGCGACTCGGTGCTCGAGCAGGGCGAGACGTGGGGCTACACCTGCACCCACGTCGTGACGTCGAGCGACCCCGACCCGCTGCCGAACACGGCGACGGTGGAGGGCCACTCGGGCGGCACGACCGTGACGGACGACGACTCGCACGAGGTGGACATCGTCCACCCGGCGATCCGGATCCAGAAGCAGGCGCGTCCGCAGGCGGGTTCGCCCGGCGACGAGATCACGTACACCTACACGGTCACGAACACCGGCGACGTCACGCTGTTCGACATCTCGGTCGACGACGACGTGATCGGCCACATCTGCGACATCGCGTCGCTCGCTCCAGGTGACAGCAAGGAGTGCACCGCGACCTACACGATCCCGGAGGACAGCCCGGCGCACATCCGCAACGTGGCTGTCGCCGAGGGTCACGACGAGTGGGGCGTCCAGGTGCGCGACGACGACACTCAGGTCATCGACTTCGTCCTCGGGCAGACCATCACCCCGACCCCGACGAAGACACCCCCGGGTGGCACGGCCTTCACGGGGAGCTCGGAGCTGATCCCGCTCAGCGTGGTGGCCCTGATGCTCCTCACCGCCGGCACGGCCCTGCTGTGGGTCGGACGCCGTCGGAGCAGGCAGGCAACGACGCGGTAACGCTTCGGGAGGGGTAACGAGGGACGGGCCCTGGGTCGCAAGACCTGGGGCCCGTCCCGTTGCTGTACCCTCCGTGACCGACCCTCCTCCCCCATCGAACGGACTAGGCCGAAGGCCGTTCCCCAACGATGGTCCATCGCCCGTTGTGGCGCGCCATTCCCCCACCTAACCTGGGCTTATCGGGGGGGAAAGCATCACCGGACGACGGCGGGAGCACCCCGCAAGGAGGAGCCATGAAGGACCGCACGCACGCCTCACGAACCCGCGCGTGGGCCGTGCTGGTCGTCGCAACCCTCGCGATGTTCCAGCTCCAGCTCGTGATGACCCCGGTGGCCAACGCGAGCTCCGCCTGTAACGGCGCGTTCTCCGGGAACCCGTCGGGCACCCTCGCCCTGAGCGCCAGCGTCCCGAACGGCGGGTCGATCTCGGCGGGACAGTCGATCACGATCACCGCGTCATGGGACACGAGCGATTGGACCTCGCTGGACGCGTACTACAACTGCTTCCAGCTGAACGGGAGCGCGGTTGGCTCCCTCGAGTACGAGGAGAAGCCGCCGACGAATGACGGCTCGGTCGTCCAGACCTTCAGCGTCCCGAACAGCGTCGCCGACGGGGACGAGCTGTGCGTGCGCAACCGTCTGTCGGGCCAGCCGGCTGGCGGAGCCACCACGACGCAGAAGGGCAACGAGATCTGTTGGACGGTGGGGGGTCAGCCGCCGCCACCGCCGGACGTGAAGATCTCCAAGGCCGCGAGCTCTACCTCCGTCACATCGGGTGACTCCGTCACGTTCACGCTGACCGTAGAGAACACCGGCGGCGACACCGCCACCGACGTCGTCGTGACCGACACGATCGCCTCGGGCCTCCAGATCGCCGGCACCTCGGGCTGCAACAACGGCTCGCCGGTCTCGGGCCAGACGGTCACCTGCCAGCTCGGTTCGGTCGCCGCGGGCGCCACGGAGTCCTTCACGATCACGGTGAAGGCGCTCGACGGAGCCTGCCCGAGCGTCCAGAACGAGGCGACGGTGAGCGCCTCGAACGAACCGAACGCGAACCAGAACGACAACTCGAGCAACACCGTCACGATCGACGTGAGCTGCCCGACCCCGGACGTCGAGGTGACGAAGTCGGCGAGCTCGACGAGTGTGGCGTCCGGTGACTCGGTCACCTTCACCCTCATGGTCGAGAACACGGGCCAGGCGACCGCGAAGAACGTCGTCGTCGCCGACACGATCCCCGCCGGGATGACGATCACCGCGGCGGCCGGCTGCCAGATCAGTGGCCAGAACGTGAGCTGCGCGCTCGGCGACATCAACGCCGGTGGGAGCAAGAGCGCCCAGATCACGGTCACCGCGACCGCGGGCGCATGCCCCTCCGTGAACAACGACGCGACGGTCACCGCGTCCAACGAGCCGAGCGGCGCCTCCGGCAACAACTCGAGCAACGTCGTGACGGTGGGCGTCACCTGCCCGGACCCCGACGTTCGGATCGTGAAGAGCTCCGGTGCTCCCGCCACGGGCGTGGCGCCTGGTGACTCCTTCACCTACAAGCTCTCCGTCACGAACGCGGGCGGCGCGGACGCCACGGGCGTCCAGATCGAGGACACGGTCCCCGCGGGCCTCACGATCACGACGGTTCCGGCCAACTGCTCCGTGAGCGGCCAGAAGCTCACCTGCGACCTCGGCACGGTCGCCGCGGGCGACACGGAGTCCGTCACGATCACGGTCGAGGCCGCTGCCGAAGCCTGTCCGCTCATCACGAACCGGGCGACGGTCTCGGCGACGAACGAGCCCTCCGCGAACCAGGGCAACAACACGAGCAACGACGTCACGACGCTCGTCAACTGCGAGCCGCCGCCGCCGCCGGAGCCAGGGGTCTCGGTTCGGATCGTGAAGACGAACGACGCCGACCGCGACGGCGACTACTCGGACAGTGAGGTCGCACGCCGACCGGACGCGGACGTGCCCTTCCTGCTCGTGATCACGAACAACGGTGAGGACGCCTGGACGATCACGGACCTCACGGACGCCTTCGACGGGAAGACGGTCAACCTGCTGAAGGACGAGTGCGCGGACCTCAAGGGCGTCACCCTCCAGCCCGGTGAGTCCACGACGTGCAATTTCACCATGAACAGCTACTCGCCCCCGGCGGACGAGCAGAAGGACAACACGGCCGCGGTGTGCGTCGAGAACATGGCCGGCTCGAAGTCCGACTGCGACAACGACGACTCGCGCGTCCGGAGTCGCGACGTCCTCGGCCAGACCATCACCCCCACGAAGACCCCCCCGGGTGGCACGGCCTTCACGGGCTCCCAGGGGATCCTCGGGTTCGCGACGATCGCCCTCGTGCTGCTCTTCCTGGGCAGCGGGCTGCTGTGGGCCGGCTCACGTCGGCGTCGTCCGTCCGAGAACTGATCCGAGTCTCTGCCGCACCACCCCACACACGCGAAGGCCCCGGCGACGAGCCGGGGCCTTCGGCGTCCCTGGGTGGGAGGTCTACCCGTAGAAGATGACGGTGATCCACAGGGCGTCGTCCTGACGAACGATGCCCACGGCCATGTGGTCGAAGGTCTTGCGCAGGATGTTCTGGCGGTGGAGCTTGCTGGACATGAACGCCCGCTGCAGGCTCTCGAGCGAGCCCCCCACGCCGACGTTCTCTCCACCGATGGACCAGCGCACATCGCCGAGCGCGTCGAGGAGCTGCTGCTCGGTCGAGTGGAAGATGTAGCCCTTCTTGGCCATCGCGAGGCTGTGCTGCCGCGCGTAGCGGGAGATCTGCGCCTGGAACGTCAGGTCTCGTCGACCGTGATCCTCGCGGTCGGTGTTCGTGAGCGCGACCATCTGGCGTCGCCGGCCGAAACGCTCCTCCGCGCCGGCGCCGGGCGCGACGCTGGCGACGAGGAGACCGACGAGGAGCAGGGCGATCGCCGCTCCCCAGGCCGCTCGGCGGCTTCGGTGAAGAACCATCTCGAGCCTCCCGACTCTCGGGTCCCGGGGGACTCGAGCCGTGAGGCTCGGGTCCTTCGGTAGCTCGGCCGCCTCCCCCTCGTGGAGGCCCGGAGCTTTGCGCCCCGTCGTTGCCGACGGTTTGCCTTTCTCGGGACCGACCCTTGTTGTCTGCTCCTGTATCGGATGCTGGGTGGGCCGTCTTGAGGCTCGAGTGGTCAGGAATGACTAGACACGCGATGGTGCCTGGAGCCGGGGTTCGGGGTGGGCGGGACCCGCCGGGGTCTGGGGAAGTCCTACCAGCGGAGCTTGAGGTGACGGGCGGCCCGGGCCTCGTCCAGACGCCGAACCGGGGTCGTGACCGGCGCGTCGTGGAGCAGGTCGGGCTCGAGCTCGGCCTCACGAGCGGCCTGCAGCAGAGCCTCGGCGAAGGCGTCGAGCGACTCCCTCGTCTCGGTCTCGGTGGGCTCGACCATCATGGCCTCCTCGACCACCAGCGGGAAGTACACGGTCGAGGGATGGAACCCCAGGTCGATCACGCGCTTCGCGACGTCCATCGCCCGGATGCCGGTACGCTCCTTGAGCGGTGCGGCCGTCGACACGAACTCGTGCATCGGGCGGCCCTCCGGGTAGGCGAGCGGGAACGCGTCCTTCACGAGGCTCGCGAGGTAGTTCGCGTTCAGCACCGCTCGCTCGGCGACCTCCTGGAGCCCGTCTGCGCCGTGGAGGAACACGTACGCGTACGCGCGGATCAGGATGCCGATGTTGCCGTGGAACCCGTGCATGCGTCCGATCGAGCGCGGCCGATCGGCCTGCAGGCGGAACGAACCGCTCGCCTCGTCCCGCTCGACCACGGGCACCGGCAGATAGGGCTCGAGCTCGGCGGCGACGCCGACGGGGCCGGCGCCGGGTCCTCCCCCACCGTGCGGTGTCGCGAAGGTCTTGTGCGTGTTGATGTGGACGATGTCGAACCCCATGTCCCCGGGCCGGCAGCGCCCGAGGATCGCGTTCAGGTTCGCGCCGTCGTAGTAGACGAGCCCGCCGACGCCGTGCACGACCTCGGTGATCCGCTCGATCTCCTCCTCGAACAGGCCGAGGGTGTTCGGGTTCGTGAGCATCAGCCCCGCGACGTTCTCGTCCACGAGCTTCTCGAGCGCCGAGACGTCGACGAGGCCTCGCGCGTCGCTCGGGACGTGGAGCGCCTCGTAGCCCGCGAGACGCACGCTCGCCGGGTTCGTGCCGTGCGCGGCGTCGGGGATCGCCACCTTCGTGCGCGGGTTCCCGCGCTCGGTGTGATAGCCGCGCATCAGCAACAGGCCGGTCAGCTCCCCGCATGCGCCGGCGGGCGGCTGCAGGGTGGCGCGAGCCATCCCCGTGATCTCGCACAGGGCCCGCTCGAGGCGCCAGAGGAGCTCCAGGGTCCCCTGGACCGTCTCGTCCGGCTGCAGCGGATGCAGACGCGCGAACCCGGCCATCGTCGCGGCCGTCTCGGCGACCTTCGGGTTGTACTTCATCGAGCACGACCCCAGCGGGTACACGCCCGTATCCACTCCGTAGTTGAGCTGCGAGAGCCGCGTGAAGTGGGACACGAGGTCCCGCTCGGCGACCTCCGGGAGCGCCGGCGGCGTGCGCCGGGCGTGCTCCGCGGGCACGCTCGCGGGCGGGACGTCGAGTGCGGGCAGGCTCCACGCACGTCGTCCGGGCCGCGAGAGGTCCTTCAGCGTGCCGAGACCGGGAGGGCCCTGACGCCGGACCGGGGCGCCGACCGCCTGACTCACGCGAGCACCTCCCCCATCGCGAGCGCGAGGGCGTCGATCTGCGCTCGCGTCCGCAGCTCGGTCACCGCCACGAGGAGCGTGTCCTCCTCGGGAGCCGGGAGGGGCACGCCCGCGACGAACCCTCGCTGAACGAGCGCGTCCCGGATCTCGGTCGCCGACCGAGGCAACCGCAGGGCGAACTCCTTGAAGAACGGCGACCCCGGGAACCGCAGCTCGACGCCGGGAACCTCGGTGAGCCGTTCAGCCGCGTACGCCGCCTTCGCGGTGCATGCGGAGCCGAGCTCCAGGAGCCCCCCGGGTCCGAGCCAACCGAGGTAGGCTGCGGCGGCGACGGCCATGAGCGTCTGGTTCGTGCAGATGTTCGAGGTCGCCTTCTCGCGCCGGATGTGCTGCTCGCGCGCCTGGAGCGTGAGGACGTAGCCGGTGCGGCCGTCCACGTCGACGGTCTCGCCGACGATCCGCCCGGGGAGGCGCCGCACGAAGTCCAGGCGCGTCGCGATGACGCCGAGGTACGGACCTCCGAAGTTGAGGTGGTTGCCGAGCGTCTGCCCCTCGGCCACGGCGATGTCGGCGCCGAGATCCCCCGGCGGGGCGAGCACGCCGAGCGAGAGAGGGTCGAACACCTGGACCGTCGCCGCTCCCCCGTCGTGCGCCGCGCCGAAGAGGTCTCGAACCGGCTCGAGCAGGCCGTATCGGTTGGGGTGCTGCACGATCACGCACGCGACGTCGGGGCCGACCTCGGGGCTCCCGCCCCGGCCGTCGGCGCCGAGCGCGAAGATCTCGGGCTCATACCCGGCGCCCTTGCCGTACGTGCGCAGGGTCTCGACGTGCCGGCCGTCGACCCCGGCCGAGACGAGCACGCGCTCGCGACCGGGGGTCGCCCGGGCGAGGTTGACCGCCTCGGCGAGGGCGGTCGAGCCGTCGTACAGCGACGCGTTGGAGACCTCGAGCCCGGTGAGCTCGCAGACCATCGATTGGTACTCGAAGAGGACCTGCAGGACCCCCTGCGAGAGCTCGGGCTGGTAGGGCGTATAGGAGGTCGCGAACTCCGATCGCCCGGCGAGCGCCCAGACCACGGCCGGCACGTAGTGGTCGTAGGCCCCCGCACCGGCGAAACACACGAGGTCGTCGAGGCTGCGGTTGCGGGCCGCGAGCGCCTGGAGGTCCGCGACGATCTCGGGTTCGGAGATCCCCGTCGGGAGGTCGAGGGAGCGGTCGAGACGGACCGATGGCGGGATCTGAGAGAACAGTTCATCGAGCGATGCGAGGCCGATCCGCTCGAGCATCGCCCGCACGTCGTCGTCCGTGTGGGGCGCGTACCGCATGCCTTCACCGAGTGTAGCCCGTTGCGGGCCTAGGCAGACCGGTGCCGGCGCGTCAGCCGGACACGTCCTCGAGCCCGTACTTCTCGACGAGCGAGAGGTAGTCGCGCTGGTAGAAGATCTTGCAGTGCACGCCGGGGTACAGCTCGCGGAGGCGGCGGACCTTCCGGTTCTTCTTCGTCACGAGCTTCTGGTTCAGCGTCGTGATCTCGATGTAGAGGTCGTACTGCGGGAGGTAGAAGTCGGGGGTGAACCGCTGGACCACGTTGCCGTCCTTGTCCCGCTCGAGATCGAACGACGTGGGCTCGTACTCCCAGTCGATCTGGTAGAAGTCGAGCAGCTGCGCGAACTGGCGCTCGCTGGCGTGGGCGAACCGAACGGTGTCGCTCTTCAGGGCCGGCGTAGCGGCAGTGGCGGCGTCGCTCACGCGCCTCCGGCCGACGCGACCTTGCGACTCCGCTTCCTGCTCGGCTTCGCGAGGCTCCCCTCGAGATCGGTCCATACCTTGTCGACGGCGATCGCGAAGACCCCCTGGCCCTTGGCCAGCAGGTCGACGACTTCGCCCGGCGAATCGACCGCGTAGATGCGGGACCCGTCCGAGATCAGGGTCGTGCCCAGGGGCGGCTCCTTGAGCTCACGGAGCGTCCCCCACGCCTTGCGGATCTGTTGGAGGCCGACGCCGGAGTCCAGCATCCGCTTGATGAGCTTGAGGAGCGCGAGATCCTGGAACGAATACAGACGCTGGGTCCCCGAGCCCTGCGCGTCCCGCACCGAGGGACGCACGAGCCCGGTCCGGGCCCAGTAGTCGAGCTGCCGGTAGCTGATCCCGACGATCCGAACCACGTCGGGTACGCGATATCCCTGCTCGGCCATGACAACTCCGTAATTACGCGGGCGTAGGACAGGCTAGGCGTCCCCGGCGAGCCTGTCAATCACCCCGACGGACCCTCGGCCCTGACCCGGGCGGGGGGTCCTCGAACCCGGTACCATGCCCGCTTCCGGTCCCCCTGAGGAGGGATGCTCGTGATCCGGAACCCGAAGGTGCGACGCGCCGCCCTGGCCGGCTCGCTCGCCGCCTGCCTGACCGTGGGGGTGGCGTTCGCGCCAGCCGCCGAGGCCGGGCCGATGCGGACGAAGCTGCTCGGCATCATCAACCGCATCCGCGTGAACCACGATGTCGATCGGATCGGGCTCAACCGACCCCTGTCCGACGACGCGAGGGTCCACACGCGCAAGATGATCCGGCGCGGTGAGCTCTTCGATCCCAAGAACCTCTACGACATCCTCGAGCCGTACAACTGGAACGACGTCGGCGCCGACGTGGTCGGGTGCCACGACACGCTGAACGCGATGGTGAAGCAGTGGATGAGCGAATCCTTCCATCGCACGATCATCCTGCACCCCGACCTTCAGAAGGCGGGCGTCGCCGTGATCAGGGTGGGTGGGAAGTCCGCCTGCGGTCGGAACCAGTTGTGGGCGACCGCGATCATGTACGGCTGACGCTCGGTCCGTCGCGTCGGGCTACTGGAAGTCCTCGGGGTTGACGCTGTCGAGGAACTCCCGGAACTTCTCGAGCTCCTCTTCCTCCTCGTCCCCGCTCGGGATGAGGATCGAGGCCTCCGCGAGGACCTCTTCGTTCGCGAAGATCTTGCACCCCAGACGCACCGCGAGCGCGATCGCGTCGCTCGGGCGCGAGGAGACCTCGTACGCGTCGCCGTTGCGGTGCATGTTGATGATCGCGTAGAACGTCCCCTCGCGCAGCTCGGTGATCACGATGCTGCTCACCTGGACGGCCACCTCTTCGAGGATGGCCTTGAGGAGGTCGTGCGTCATCGGGCGGGGCGTGACCACGCCCTGGAGCGCGAGCGCGATCGAGGCCGCCTCGGGCTGGCCGATCCAGATCGGCAGGTACCGCTCGCCCTCGGACTCGCGGAGCAGCACGATGGGTTGGTTCGAGGGGAGCTCGATCCGCACGCCGGCGAGGTTCATCTCGATGTCCATCCGCGGAACCGAGCCTAGACCGGCCCTCCTGGTGCGGCAACCTAGGGCTCGAGGGGCACCCTCGGCAGGTACGGCAGGAGGAGGTCGGGGTCCTCGGAAAGCGCGTTCATGTCTTGCACCGCAAGGATGTCGCGGATGTTCCGGTACCGCTCCTGGAAGTCCAGGCCGTAGCCGACCACGAACACGTCGGGGCACTCGAACCCGCGGTAGCGGATCGTGATCGGGGCGATCCTCCGCGCGGACTTGTCGAGCAACGCGCAGACCTCGACGGACGCCGGCTCGCGCGAATGCAGCGTGGAGACGAGGTACGACAGCGTCAGGCCGGTGTCGATGATGTCCTCGACCACGATCACGTCGCGACCGCCCACGTCCTGGTCCAGGTCCTTCACGATGCGCACGCGCCCCATCGACTCGGCCGCGCCGCCGTAGCGCGACAGGGACATGTAGTCGATGGCGACCGGGAGACGGATCTCCCGGATCAGGTCCGCGAGGAAGATCGAGCCGCCCTTCAGGACCGAGACCAGGACGGGCGCGCGCCCCTCGTAGTCCCCGGTGATGGTGCGGCCGAGCTCCTCGATCCGGCGGCGGATGTCCTCGCGTCCGAACAGGACGCTTGCGACCTCCGGCACCCGCCGATCGTAACAGAGGGATCAGCCGAACAAGGCGTCGAGCACGGCGCCGACGCCGCCCACGACGGCCGAGAACGCACGCCGCCACCAAGCCCCCTGCTCGGGAGCCGGCGGACCGGGGACGCTGGTCACCTCGAGCGGGACGGCACCGATGCGCTGCTCGGGAACCGAGACCTTCACGGTCCCGATCACCTCGCCCGGAAGGGGCGGGAACGCCACCGCGGGGCTGAGTACGACCCGTCGGGCGACGTCCGCGGCCACCGGGATGAGCGCGGTGAGCGAGCCTCCGGCGGCCACCGGCACGTCGTGCGACCCGATCCGTACCGTCCCGAGCGGCTCGCCCTGTGCGATCACCTCCCGCCGCTCGAACCCGCGGAACCCGTGGTCCAGAAGGGCGGCCGCGTCCGAGAACGCGTCCCTCGGCGCACCGAGCACGACCGCGACGAGCCGCAGCCCGTCGCGCTCCGCGGTCGCGACCATGCAGTAGCCGGCCTCGCTCGTGAACCCGGTCTTCACGCCGATCGCTCCGGGGTACAGCCACAGCAGCGCGTTGCGGTTCTGCACGACCCGTGTGGGCAGCCCGGGTGGTGCGGGGATCTCGCGGGACCGCGTCGCGACGATGCTTCCGAAGCCCGGCTCCGCGTACGCGGCCCGCGTGATGGCCACGAGGTCGCGCGCCGTCGAGTAACCGGCGTCGTCGAGGCCGTTCGGCGACGCGAACGAGGTGTTCGTCAGGCCGAGCTCGGCCATCCGGTCGTTCAGGTCCTGCACGAAGGCCTCGACGCTTCCCGAAACGTGCTCGGCGAGTGCGATCGCGGCGTCGTTCGCCGACTGGAGCAGGAGGGCGTTCAGGAGCTCGTCGACACGGATCCGCTCCCCCGCCTGCAGGCCGAGCTCGGAGATCCCGGCCGTCCTGCCGTCGCCCGAGGCCTCGGGACTCACCGTCACGAGATCCTGCGGGTCGGTGCGCTCGAGCACGAGCAGCGCGGTGGCGATCTTCGTCACGCTCGCGATCGGCAGGCGCTCGTCCGCATCCTGCTCGAACAGCACCTGCCCCGAGTCCAGGTCGGCGAGGATCGCGGACCGAGCCGAGATCTCGGGAGGCTTGCGCGAGGGCTCCGGCGTGTGGAGGACGCTCGGGAACGGCGAGAGCGTCGTCTCGCCGTTCGGGAGCAACACGGGAGTGGGCGGCGGGGTCGAGGTCGCGAGCTGCGCGCCCGCGAGGCTCGGCAGCAGCGCGAGGAGCACCGCCGGAGCCAAGAAGGCGGCCAGGGCGGCGAGGACCCGTCGGGCGATGCTCGGGTTCGTCACCCGATCAGGATAGGTACTGACGCAGGTTCGTACGCAGGAGCGCGGTCTTGAGCTTCCGTGAAGCCTTCGCGAGCTCGGTGAGCGAGTTCGTCGCGGTGCGCCTCGCGTCGGGGTTCCGCTGCCGGAGCTGCGGCATCACGATCGTCTCGAAGAAGGTCGCCTCGCGCTCGGCGAAGTGCTTGTACATCGTGAGGTGTCGCGGCTCGACGCCGAACCGGAAGAGGTCCTTCACGATCGACAACACGATGTAGTCGTCCCCGTCGTAGTAGCGGGCCGCCTCCGGTCCGTGCGCGCACACGAGACCGTACGACTCGAGCTCCTTGATCCGCTCCCGGTCGATGCCGGTGGCGGACGACATCTCCTCGATCGACATCTGCAGGCCGGTCGGCGCCTCGGCGAGCTCCTCGGTCGGCTCCACCGTCTCCTCGCCCCCGCCCTCGACGACCTCGCCGTCGCCCGTCTGCTGCAGGAGCCGCTCCTTGATGACCTTGAGGGGCAGGTACTCGTCCCGCTGCATCTTCAGGATCGACCGGAGGCGCTCGAGATCCTTGTCGTAGAACTTGCGGTAGCCCGACGGTGTGCGCTCCGGTTCGATCAAACCCTCGGACTCGAGGAACCGGATCTTGCTGATCGTGATGTCGGGGAACTCCGTCTTCACCGTGACGAGGACCTCCCCGATCGACTGGTAGTTGCGCGTGGCCATGCCTCTCACTCCCCCGCTGCGAAGAACACGAGTTTGAACTTGCCGATCTGGAGCTCATCGCCCGACGCGAGCTTCGTCACGTCCACGCGCTCCCGGTTCACGTAGGTGCCGTTCATGCTTCCGAGGTCGTGCACGTACCACCCGTCGTCCCTCCGGCGGATCTCCGCGTGCTTGCGCGAGACGGTCACGTCGTCGAGGAAGACGTCGCTCTCCGTGCTGCGGCCGGCCGTGGTCACCTCGACCTCGAGCAGGAAGGTCGAGCCCGCGTTCGGGCCATGCTTGACCAGAAGCAGAGCCTGTCCCGGCTCGAGCTCATCCTCCGGGAACGGGAACTCCTCGGCACCCTCACCCTCGACCTCGACGGGGTTCAGCCCAAGGGTCGCCTCGTCGTGGAGCGGAGCCCCGCAGTTCGAGCAGTAGCGGGCCTCGTCCTTGTTCGGATGTCCACAACGGGTGCAGTACACGGTGATCCACTCCTCGGCCCATGCGTGCGGATGAGGGTTGAGGTTCAGGGTCGAGCAGAACCCTCGATGGCTGCTCGACGTTACCGCAGGCTCAGAGCAGGGTCAACCGGCCCTGCACGCCAGTCTCGAGCGCAGCGGGTTGGTCGAGGGTCGCGAGACCTCGCTCGAGGGTCAGGTGCCCTGCTCGACGTGGGCCTGATAGGCGGCCGCATCGAGCAGGCTTCCGAATGCGGCGGGGTCGGCCATCTCGATGACCACGATCCAGCCCTCACCGTACGGGGCGTCGTTCACGAGCTCGGGGTGCTCGTCCAGCATCGAGTTGCGCTCGACCACGGTCCCCGCGACCGGCGCGTAGACGTCCGAGACCGACTTGGTGGACTCGACCTCGGAGAAGGCCTGGTGCGCGGTGAGCTCGGCGCCGAGGTCCGGGACATCCACGTAGACGACGTCGCCGAGCGCGTCCTGCGCGAAGTCCGTGATGCCGACGCGGACGCGGCCGTCGCCCTCGTCGCGCACCCACTCGTGGTCCTTCGTGTACCGCAGGTCCTCGGGGAACTCCATCGCGATCCTCCGTCTCGAGATGTCAGCGCGAACCTAGCACGCGCGAGGGGGCGCGCGGTGGCAGGGTGGCCCGCCGTGAACGGATCAGGTGGCCTCGGGGAGCGCGGTGCGCAGATCGCCGAGGTACAGGCCGGCCGCGATGTAGTACTCGACGATGCCGACGGCGAAGCACACCCACCCGATCGCGAGGGCGGCGTCATCGAGCGCGTACCCGAGGTTGCCCCACGACACCCAGGTCACGGCGGCCATGAGGCTGAAGGTCGCGACCTTGCCGATCGGGCGCACATCGAGCCGCACGCGGCGCCGGAGAAGCAGGGCGGCGCCGACCACGAGGATCGCCGCGTCGCGCACGAGGATCAGGAGCGCGGCCCACCACGGGAACGCGCCTCGGACCGCCAGGGCGACGAGCCCTGCCGCGATCGCCAGCCGGTCCGCGACCGGGTCGAGGACCTTCCCGAGCTCGCTCACCTGGTGCAGGCGGCGGGCGACGAAGCCGTCGATCCAATCGGTCCAGGCGACCGCCGCGAACACGAGGATGCCCGAGAACGTCGAGTCGGGGTCGACGATGAGCGCGACGAACACCGGGATGAACGCGATCCGCAGGAACGACAGGAGGTTCGGGACGGTGAGGACCCGGTTCGACGAGGGCTCGTCGGGGCGGCGCATGGCGCTCGGACCCTACCACCCGGTTTCGAGCAGCCGTCGCGAACGGTCGGGCCGGCCGGATTTGAACCGGCGACCTTCTGACCCCCAGTCAGACGCGCTAACCAAGCTGCGCCACGGCCCGTTCCGCGCATCGTAGCAGTCGGCTCGTCCGGGGCGGCGCTCAGCTGGAGCGCTTGGTCCGACCGCTGCGGAAGCGCATGCGGATCGGCACGCCGGCGAGGCCGAGTTCGCGCCGGAGGCGGTTCTCCAGGAAGCGCTGGTACCCGGTGTCCGGCGCCCGACCGCCGAAGATGACGAAGGACGGCGGTCCGGCGCTCACCTGCGTGCCGTACCGGTAGCGGACCGGACCCGGGCGCTCGGCCTGCGCCTGCTGGAGGATGCGGTTGACCTCGCTCGTCGGGGTGCGGTGGGCGTAGCGCTCGTGCAGCTCGACGAGGTACCCGGGCAGTCGGTGCACGCCCGTGCCGCGGAGCGCCGACGTCCTCACCACCGACGCTCGCGCGAACCTGGCGACCTCCTCGCCGAGATCCTTGAACGTCCGGTCGCGCTCCTCGACGAGGTCCCACTTGTTCGCGACGACGAGGAACGCGCGACCGAGCTCCATCACCCGTGTGGCCAGCCGCTTGTCCTCCCCCGTGAAGCCCTCGGGAGCCTCGATCACGAGCATCGCGACGTCGGCGCGTTCGATCGCCCGCTCGGCACGGAGCCCGCTGTAGTACTCGACACCCTGCACGCGAGCGGGGCGTCGGAAGCCGGCGGTGTCCACGAACCGAACCGGACCGCTCGGCCAGGAGACGACGGCATCGACCGCATCGCGCGTCGTCCCCGCCTCCTCGAACACGACCGAGCGCTCCTCGCCCACGAGGCGGTTGAACAAGGAGGACTTCCCGACGTTCGGCCTGCCGACGAGCGCGAACCGGGGCTCATCCTCAGGTCGAGGCTCGGCGCCTTCGGCCGGCAGGAGCGCGACGATCCGGTCGAGCAGGTCGCCGGATCCTCGACCGTGGAGGCCGGACACCGGAACCGGCTCGCCCAGGCCGAGCGCCGTGAAGACCCCCGCCTGCGCCTCGTCGCCGGTGTCGTCCACCTTGTTCGCGACGAGCAGGACCGGGACCGGTGCCCGCCGGAGCCGGCGAGCGAGCCGAGCGTCCTCTTCCACGGGGCCGGTGTGCGCGTCCACCACGAGCAGGATGACGTCGGCGGTCTGGGCCGCGCGCTCCGCTTGCGCCGAGACGAGGGCCTCGATGCCACGAGCGCCGTGACGATATCCCCCGGTGTCGATCAGCCGGAACGTGCGGCCGCGCCACGTGGTCTCGAGCTCGACGCGGTCGCGCGTCACGCCCGGCATCTCGTGCGCGATCGCCTCGCGACCGCCGAACAACCGGTTCACGAGCGTGGACTTCCCGACGTTCTGGCGCCCGACGAGAGCCACGGCCGGCGGCTCGCTCACGGCCTCTCCTCGAGGCGGCGCCGGGCCTCAGCCAGGACGAGCTCGTAGACCGCGTCGGCGCTGAGGTGTGTCGAGTCGACGTGCAGGTCGCCCTCGACCGGCGGGACGTTGCGCTCGTCCTGGGCGTCGCGCGCGGCGATCGCGGCGGAGACCTCGGAGGCGCCGGCGCGCCCGCGCTCAGACGCTCGGCGTGATGCGCGCTCGACCGGGAGCGCCTCGAGCACGACCCGCAGCAGCGCGTCGGGGACGACGACGGAGCCGATGTCTCGACCCTCCATCACGGCGCCACCGGCACCGAGCCGGCGCTGCTCGTCACGCAGGAGGGCTCGCAGGGTGGCGTGACGGGCGACGCTGGAGACGGCGGCCTCGACCTCGGGCGACGTGAGCTCGGGCTCGGGTGGCGAACCGTCGATCCGCAGCCGCGGCGGCCGCAGGTCGAGGTCGAGGTCGAAGGTGAGCCTTCGCGCGATGCGGACGAGCCCGGCGGCGTCCTCGAGGTCGACGTGCTGCCGGATGGCCTCCCGGGTCACCGCTCGGTACATGAGACCGGTGTTCACGTACGGAACGCCGAGCTCGAGGGCCAGGCGCCTCGCGAGCGTGCTCTTCCCCGAGCCCGCCGGACCGTCGATCGCGACCACGTACGGCCGATCTCGTGTCTCCACCTCACCCTCCGATCCGCGCGCCGAGCCCGCGGAGGGTCTGGAGGAAGCCCGGGAACGAGACCTCGGCGACCTCGACCCCCTCGACCTCGACGGGAGACCTCGCGGCCAGGGCGGCGATGCAGAGCGCCATCGCGATGCGGTGGTCGCCGCGCGCATCGGCGGATCCACCCTCGAGACCGCCGCCGGCAACGACGAGGTCGTCGCCCTCGACCGCCGCTTGACCGCCGAGCGATCGGACGAGCTCCGCGAGGCCGCCGAGGCGGTCGCTCTCCTTCACGCGCAGCTCCGACGCGCCTCGGAACCACGACTCCCCGACCGCATGCGCCGCGAGCACCGCGAGCACCGGGACCTCGTCGATCACGAGCGGGAGCTCCTCGGCGACGACGGTCGTCCCTCGCAGGGCGCCTCCGGCGAGCACGTGGAGGTCGCCCACGGGTTCCCCGAGCTCGGTCCCCCGAACCTCGGCCCGCGCGGTGACGCCCATCCGCTCCATCACCTCGAGGAATCGCGTCCGCGTGGGGTTCAGACCCACGCCTTCGAGCGTGAGCTCGCCTCCCGTCAGCGCCGCCGCTGCGATGAGGAACGCCGCCGAGGACGCGTCTCCCGGCACCCGAGCAGCGAACCCCTGGTGCGCGAAGGCCGAGATCGACACCTCTGCCCCGTGGTGCACGATGGGCGCTCCGAGGTGCGCGAGCGCGCGCTCGGTGTGGTCGCGGGTCGGGGCGGTCTCGACGACGGTCGTCTCCCCCTCCGCCTCCAGGCCGGCGAGGAGCACCGCACCCTTCACCTGGGCGCTCGGGACGGGCGCCGCGAATCGGATCCCGTGCAGATCCCGGCCCTCGACGACGAGGGGGGGCCGTCCCTGGGTCGAAGTGAGCTCGGCGCCCATCCGCCGCAGCGGCTCGACCACGCGCTCCATCGGGCGCGCGAGGAGGCTCTCGTCGCCCGTGAGCACGCTGGTGAACGACGAGGAGGCGAGGACCCCGGTGAGCAGGCGCATCGTCGTGCCCGAGTTGCCGCAGTCGAGGTCGAACGCCGGAACCTGGAGTCCAGCTCGACCCCGACCGTCGATCGGGAGCGCGACGGAGCCTAGTCGAGGTTCACTCTTGTTGAACGTGAAACCGTCAGTGTGCCCAAGCGCGGCAGGGCTCACGCACCAACCCTCGAGTACATCTCGAGCCGAGGGTGTGAGGGCGGCGAGGCACCGTGCGGTCGAACGAACATCCAGCGCAGGTGGAACCTCACGCAGCTCGCTCCGGCCTCGACCGGTCGCCGCGAGGATGAGCCACCGATGTGCGATCGACTTGTCGCCCGGCACGAGGGCGAGGCCCTGCACCGTGCCACCCGGCTCGATCCGCGCTCGCACGGCTCCGACCTCAGGCCAGCCGGAGCGGTTCGAACCACCGCTCCCTCAGCACGGTCTCCGCGGTCTCGGCCGCGTCGGCGGCCACCGTGAGGTGCACGGTCCCTCGGCCCCCCTCCGGGGAGTGGACGATCTGGAGGTCCTCGATGTTCACACCGCCGGTCCCGAGCGCGGCGGTCAGCTCCGCGAGGACACCGGGGCGATCGGGGATCGGAACCTGGATCACGGCGACGCCGGCCTTCACCTGGGGCTTGGCCGTCAGGGCGATCCGCGCGTCCTTGGCGCGGGCGAAGGCATCCTCGACCTCGGCGGACCGCTCCCCGAGCACCATCTCCCGGATCGCGAGGAGCCGGTCGGCGTAGAGCTCGAGGGCCCGGGCGATCTGGTCCCGGTTGGCCAGAAGGATGTCGGACCAAAGATGCGGGCTCGAGGCCGCGAGCCGTGTGAGGTCACGGAACCCGCCGGCCGCGAGGAGCAGGATCTCGGGCTCACCCGCCTCCTCCGTGGCGGCCAGACCCATGAGGGCGGTCGAGGCGACCTGCGGCAGATGGCTCACCACGGCTACCAACCGGTCGTGGCGGTCGGCCTCCATGCGGACCGGGCTCGCGCCGACGCGCTCGATCCAAGCCGCTAGGCGCTCGAGCGCCGCGGGGTCGGTGCGCGCGGTGGCGCAGAGGACCCACACGATGCCGTCGACCACCGAGGGCGAGGCCCGGTCCGGACCGGCGCGCTCGGAGCCGCCCATCGGGTGGCCGCCGACGAACCTCGACAGGTGCGCCGGATCCGCTTCGGCCTCGACCCGGGCCGCCACGTGCGTCTTCACGCTCCCGACGTCCGTGACCACGGCGTCCGGGGCGGCCGCGAGCGCCTCGGCCACGATCCCCGCGAGCGACGGGATCGGCGTGCAGACGAAGACGATCGTGGCGCCGTGGACGCACTCGGCGACGGATGCGGCGGGCGAGAGACCCGAGCGTCCGGCCGCCCGAGCCAGCGCGTCCGGATCGACGTCGAACCCCCGCACGACGTCGCCGGCCCGGATGGCGGCCATCGCGATCGAGGTCCCGATCAGGCCGGTTCCGACGACGGCGATCCGCTCAGCCGAGGTCATCGCGCAGCGACTCCGCGCCCTCGAGGTACACGGGCACGACCTCGGCCTGCGAGCGCTCCGTGTGGAAGTGCATCAGGACCCGCACGACCCGCGGCATGGAGCCCTGCACCGGGATCTCGCGCGCGCACATCAGCGGGACCGCGCCGAGACCCATGCGCCGGGCGGCCTCGGCGGGGAACGCCGAGACGAGATCCTCCGTCGCGGTGAAGAAGGCGCTCACGATGTCTGCCGGCTCGACGGCGTTGCGCCGCAAGACTTCCGCGAGCAGCCGCGCCGTCGCGGACAGCACGGCCTCGGCGGAGTCCTCCGCGACGCAGATCGCGCCTCGAACCGCGCGCACGCGCACCGCTCCCGTCGGCATGCGCAAAGGCTACAGGGCCGCGGGCGCGCTCACCGCGAGCTACAGGCCAGCGGCGCGGTACAGCGCCCGAACCTCGTCCGGTTCGAGGTCCCGGATCTCGCCCGCCCGGAGACGGCCGAGCCGCAGGGGCCCGATCCGCAACCGAACGAGTCGTCGTACCGGGAGCCCGACGGCATCGAGCAGACGGCGGACCTCGCGCTTGCGCCCCTCCCCCATCACGAGCCGCACGGCCCCTCGACCACCGCTCCGGGCGACCGAGCGCACGGACAGTGCCCGCGCCGGACCATCCTCGAGGTCGACGCCTCGGCGCAGGCGGGCGAGCTGGCGCTCGGTGGGCGTCCCCTGGACCTCGGCGAGTTACTCCTTCTCGACCCCATGGCGTGGGTGCGAGAGGCGGTTCGCGAGCTCGCCGTCGTTGGTCAGCAGGAGCAGACCCTCGGTGTCCCGGTCGAGGCGACCGACCGGGAACACCCTCGGTCCCGATGGAAGGAAGGATCGGAGGTCTCGGGCGGCGTGCGTGTCGCGCATCGTGGTCGTGACACCGGCGGGCTTGTTCAAGGCGAGGTACCGGAGCTCCGGGTCCGTGCTCACCCGGTGACCGCGGACCGCCACGATGTCCGTCGCGGGGTCGACCCGGTCGCCGAGCGTCGCCACGC